>JAUVKK010000236.1 GCA_030596305.1 Helicobacteraceae bacterium
TGTCACTTCAGGTGCTATCTCTTTAAAGTCCTTAGCGTCCATATAGCCGATGTAAAACTTGGTAATAAGATCGATCTTGCGCACTACATCCGGTTTGTTCAAAAAGCGAATGTCCAAAGCCATGTTTTTATAACTGCGAGAGCGTTTCATAAGCCATGTCAACGTATTGTAGTACTTGAACGGACGTATCTGAAGCTGAGCAGTGCCGATAACCCGTTTGTCTTTGACCTTTTTGTACGGCTTTCTCTTATCGTTGTTTTTATCACTCAGCCAACTCAATATGTCATTGGCAAAAAATGGCTTGGTGATCCAGACAGTACAGAAGTCCTGAAGCTGTTTAGTTCCTGTAACGCCTTCGTTCAGAATCAACAGTGCTTTGACCTTATATTGTGGGAAGATCGTCTCCAACAGCGCTTTTTTCTTGCGCAGACGACGTTTAAGATTAGTCACTGACTTGGTCAGGGTCATCTCCACCATGTAGAGTGTGTTGTCTTTAGTAATAAAAAGCGCATCAAATTCACCGATCTCATTACGATTGGTGCGATAGACGATCTGACCCTTACCGTTTACAGAGAGGGTGTTGGAGATAGACTCTGTTTTAGGAGCGTTTGGCCCCTTAGAGATAAACTTAACAATGTCATCTTGTGTAACAGACCATCGTAAAAGCCGCTCATAGATAAAGTTTTCAAAAGCTTCACCCTCGAAAGAACGGTAAGAGCTTATATATTGGGGTTCATCCTCAGCCATCCCTTTTTTTTGCAGAGAGAGAAGATGTTTAATACCATACGTATAGTAGAGTAAGTTGTCGTGGATATCGTTTTTTTCAAGATTGTAGATCTCATCTGGCATGCTAAAAATAGGAGTCTCCTATGAGGTACAAAGCACCTTTTCTAACTCACCTATCAGGTAAGCTTACTAATAATACAGATTTATAACTGAAAGCTTGATGTCACCTACAATTATCAACCTCTTTTTCATTGAAAAATGCCATAATGACACCCATGAATGAAACAGAACAGACACCCTTTGACTACAACAAAGCGCAAGACGAGGCAACAAGCTGGTTTAACGACTACTATAAAGAGGCCGGTAAACAGATCGATACTATTGCCTGGGCCAAAGGCGAGACCAACCCTTTTTTAGATGAATATCTTAACAACTTTCAGGGAACACCCTCTAAAGCCATTGTCATAGGCTGTGGACTCGGTGATGATGCCTTTGCCCTTTATGCAGCAGGTTTTGATGTCACTGCCATTGACATTTCACCAGAGGCTATAGAGTGGGCTAAAGAGCGTTTTGACGGAGCGGAGATCGACTTTAAAGTCGCAGACCTTTTTGATCTTCCAGAAGCGTTATTAGGTCAATTTGACTTTGTATTTGAGGCGTTTACGATCCAGTCACTGCCACTTGCCCTACGTGACCGTGTTATTACGGCTATTACCTCACTAATGACACCTGACGCAAAGATCTTGGCTGTCTGCAATGCCAAACTTGACCATGAGAAGTTTGAGGGACCGCCATGGCCACTTACCTTTAATGAACTAAGACTGTTCACAATGAAAGAGTGCCGAGAGCTGGAGTTCAGTATTTTTGAGAATGATTCTGAACTCTCTACCCTTAAAGTCCGCGCTATATTTCAAAAAGAGAGTTAACACCTATGACCTACTATGCTTATGACAAATTTGTAACCGATGTAAAAGCCCTTGTAAAGCTGACAGCAGAGTACCAACCTGACACCTTGATCGCCATCGCTCGCGGTGGACTGACACTCGGACATGCTTACGCCTCGGCTACAGACAACCGCCAACTTATGAGTATTAACTCCATTCTTTACGAGGGGGATCAACGTGGTAAAAGCTGCGAGATCTTTAACGTTCCCGAGTTGCAGCATGCCAAAAAGGTATTACTGCTTGATGACATTGTTGACAGTGGGCAGACGATAAAAGAGGTCTTAGAACACCTTCAAGGCTGTTTTCCAGACGTAGAATTTAAAATTGCATCGATCTATTACAAAAAGACAGCAGTCATCCAACCTGACTTTGCCCTGTATGAGGCCAATGATTGGATAGAGTTCTTTTGGGAGAAAGACTTTTTAGCTGATTAACGTCATAACTATTTGATAGTACCCTAACGTCATCTCGGACTTGATCCGGGATCCACTGTATCGCAGATGAAGATAACAGCAAACTGTTATAAAAAGGAGTAGATTCTGAAGCCCCTAAAGGGATTTCCTTTGGTCACAATTCAGAATGTCAATCTTATGAAAAACATCATAATCATAGGTGCAGGACTTAGTGGGATCTATGCAGCTACACTTCTGCAAAAAAACTATAATGTCACTATATTAGAAGCAAGAAATCGAATCGGTGGTAGTGTCTTAACAATAGATGGTTTTGACATGGGCCCCTCTTGGATTTGGCAACACCAAAAACGTATTTTAAAA
>JAUVKK010000203.1 GCA_030596305.1 Helicobacteraceae bacterium
TTTTGACTTATTGTAATAGGTACAACAATAAGCCGGGTTTTGTTAATGTGGCAATTAATCTACTCTGTATTTTACAATACAGCTCTAGCGAAACAATAGCAATGTAAGACGCTAACCATCTGTTTCTTGCTGCCAGGTTGGGTTTACATAGCTTCCAAGATTGCTCAAGGAACTGGTGGGCTCTTACCCCACCGTTTCACCCTTACCTACTCCATAAATGAAGAGGCGGTCTATTCTCTGTTGCACTTTCCCTCGACTTGCGCCGGCCATCCGTTAGATGGAACCCTGTCTTACAGCAGCCCGGACTTTCCTCTTGATACAAGATCAAGCAACCACGTGTTGTACCTGCGTAATGATAACTAAAAAGTTTGAAGATCAGTTATCTCAGCTTTCAAAAAATATTCTTTCCAAAATATTAAAGGGAACAAATATGAGTACTGATCTAATCCAACATGTAATCTGATATTTAAATATTCCAGCTACCCTACTTCGTGGAAACATTTATCAATAGGAGGATTTCTTACTGTCTTACCGTATGTACTATACTTGCTCACTACAGGGTTTGATAGGTCGAGAGTATATTGAGAGGTATAAAAACGTCTTAGAGGCGAAAAGTGAGGAAAAAAGAGTACATATTATATAATATTAGAAGATTTATCAAAAAAAAGCGGCCAAAACCGCTAAAAACAGCTGAAAAGGCAGTGGCTTACGCCATTGCTTCTTTGGCATATTTTTCACCAAGCTCATAAGCAACCTTGTTCACTTCGTGAACTTTTGCAGGTACTTTAGAAAGCATTGTGTCGATAAGCGTTGTTTTGTCAATTGCATTCATCATTGTATTAGCAATAGCTAATGCAACAACAGATTGAGTAATTACATTACCAACCTCTTCTTTTGCAATAGTAATAATAGGAATCTCATAGATCTTCCATTTTTTACGGTCTTCATCAGTTGGGTGAACAAGGTTAGGGTCAACAACAATTGTCCCGCCAGGCTGTACACCGTCTTTGAATAGTTTATAACTCATCTCAGCAACTGAAAGCATGAAACCGATCTCACCATCATTTGCATATGGGTAGTAGATCTCTTCGTCATCCAGCTGGATATCAACAACAGTTGGCCCACCACGTACTTGTGATGTGTATGTTGCTGTTTTTAGTCCATGACCACCAGCTTTAATCTTTGCAGCTGCAAAGATCTCACCAGCAAGAAGAACACCTTGACCACCAACACCCGTAAATCTCATTAAAGTTTTAGTATCGCTCATTGTGTCTCCTTAGATTTTTTTAGTAAAGTCGTCTTGCGTAATTTTCTTACGTTTACCTTGATGTACTGCTTTGATATCATCGTACATATCACAGTACTCACGCACTTCTAGGTCTTGTTTAAGAACACCAAGTGGGAACAGGTTAAGGCGCTCTTCTTCAGGCATTGCGTCATATTTCTTTTTAGAAACAGTGATGCTGTCGATCCACTCAAGATTTTCCATTGCAGAAACCATCTTGTTTTTACGACCAAGGTTAATGTGACAGTTCGAAAGAACTTCCATCATTGAGAAACCTTTGTGCTCCATTGCTTTGATAAGGATCTTCTCTAGTTTCTTTGGCTCAAGCATAGTCTCACGTGCAACAAAAGATGCACCAGAAGCGATAGCCAGGTCACAAGTGTCAAAAGTTGGGTCAATGTTACCCGCTTTTTGAGAAACAGTCCACATACCCTGAGGCGTCGTTGGAGAAGTCTGTGAGTTTGTAAGACCGTAGATGAAGTTGTTGATTACCAACAATGTCATATCGATGTTACGACGACAACCGTGAATTGTGTGGTTACCACCAATTGCAAGTGCATCACCATCACCAGCTACACAGATAACCATTTTCTCTGGTTGAGCAAGCTTAATACCTGTAGCGTATGCTACGGTACGTCCGTGAGTTGTGTGAACTGTATTGAAGTCAACATATGATGAGAAACGTCCAGAACAACCAATACCAGAAACAACACACACGTCATTTTGGCTCATGCCCATCTTGTCAATCGCTCTAATGAATGCTTTAAGGATAACACCATCGCCACAACCCCAACACCATAGTGTTGGCATTTTCTCTAGTCTTAAATATTTATCATAATTAAATGCCATCTTATAATTCCTTTACTTTACTTACGATCTCATGTGGAGAAATTGCTCTACCATTAACTTTGAATAGACCTGCTATGTCTAATCTTGATGTAGCACGTTGTACTTCTGAGTGGAACTGACCGATGTTAAGCTCTACTACTAGAACTTTTTCAATTTTGTCTGCGTACTCTTTCATCTTTGCAGCTGGTGAAGGCCAAATTGTAATTGGACGGAAAAGACCTGCTTTGATACCATCAGCACGTAGGTGACGAATAGACTCTTTAGCTGCAAGTGAAACAGAACCGTATGCAACGATCATGATCTCTGCATCGTCCATCATGAACTCTTCGTAAGACTCAACTTCATCTTCGTGTAGAGCAACTTTGTCCTCTAGACGTTGGATCAGTTTACGACAAGTCTCGATCTCCTCAGTTGGGAAACCGTTTTTATCGTGGTGAAGACCAGTAAAGTGGTAACGGTAACCTGTGTACATTGGGTTCAATGTAGCTGGTTCGTCGTGCTCACACTGGTATGGGAAGTACTCTTCAGCTGGACCAGTAAATACTTTACGTGGAACGATACCCGCTTTAACATCTTCAACAGTTGGAAGAATCGCTTTACCGTGCATGTGACCGATCGTCTCATCTAGTAGAACGATTACCGGCTGCATGAAACGATCTGCAACATTGAATGCACGTACAACTTCAGTATAACACTCAGCCAGGTTACCTGCACAGAAAGTGATTGATTTATAATCACCGTGTGACGGGTTTTTAGACTGAAGGATATCACCTTGAGAT
>JAUVKK010000035.1 GCA_030596305.1 Helicobacteraceae bacterium
TTGTTCGGTCTTTCTCAGCGTATAAAAGTCATTAAAACCGATATCAATGCTTCGATGCGTCGTATGCTCTATAGCTCCAAGATAACACCATATTTGGTCGATACACAAGTCCACTATGTCAATGATGAAGAGTGCCTGCTGATGCGGGGTGGTTTTAACCATGTCATCAAGGGGCAGGTAGTAGGACGAACAACTGGAGGCTTCTTCTACGTTGTTCCTGACGCCATGGCCAAAAACCGTGATCAGATCAGAAGCATAGAGACGATGCGTGAGGTGAAGTTTTATGAGTATGCCAAGGGCTTTTCTAAAGTCTTGGCAGAACTTCTTCCTTTTATAAACTTCATTGACAAAGAGTTTGAACGGTTTGACCACTATCAGGCACGTGTCCATTTCGCCCGCTCTTATAGTCTGGCAATCATAAAAGCTCAAAAAAACAGAGAGATCAAGCTTGTCGATTTTGAACATCCGGCGCTGCATAAACCAAAACCGGTGAGTGTAGACTTCTCGAAAAATGTTTTGATGATAACAGGGGTCAATGCGGGTGGTAAGACAATGCTGCTAAAGGCTATTTTATCTGCTGCCTTGATGGCAAAATATCTCATACCAATGAAGCTAAACAAACATAAGTCAGTCATAGGGAACTTCAAACGTTTCGAAGCCATCATTGATGATCCGCAGAATGTGAAAAATGATATCTCTACCTTTGCCGGACGTATGCAGCAGTTTTCACAACTTTTTACGCAGCATGACGCACTCATCGGTGTGGATGAGATCGAGTTGGGAACAGACAGTGATGAGGCAGCGGCACTTTTCAAAGTAATCTTGGATGATCTTATTGCCAAAGGTCAAAAGATCGTTGTCACTACCCACCATAAACGCCTTGCAGCCTTGATGGCGGATCGTGATGATGTTGAGCTGATGGCGGCGATCTATGATGAAGAGCACCGTCAACCGACCTATGAGTTCCTTCAAGGGATCATCGGTAAATCGTATGCCTTTGAGACAGCTCTTCGTTACGGGATCATGAATTCCGTAGTTGAACGTGCGACCAAGGTCTATGGTGAGAACCATGAAAAGTTGAACCTTCTGATTGAAAGAGGGGCTGAACTTGAACGTGACTTAAAGAGAAAGCAGGCACTTTTAGATGAGGAGCTGGCTGCGGTTGAAACACAAAAACGTGACTTGAAAATGCAAAAAGAGCAGCTTAATATCACACTGGATGAGGAGCGGAACCGGCTTATACTGAGTTATGAGAGCTCTATCTCCAAAGCAAAAGAAGCTGCACGCCAAAGTGACACAAAAAGTGTTCATAAAAAGATGAATGAAGCAAACAGATCTTTGCCAAAAGAACAACCTCGTAAACAAGAGGTGCATCATGAGTTTAAGGTAGGTGACTTTGTCAAGTATCGTAAAAACAAGGGTACTATCATTAGTTTGAAGGCTAAAGAGGCGATGATCGAGGTTGAGGGGATGCGTCTTCGTGTGAAACGTGATGAGCTGCGTCCCTCGGGCAACCCGCCAAAGAAAAAGACAAAGACACAGGTGAGCCATAAGGTCGATCGTCGCAGCGGACTCAAGTTGGACTTGCATGGTCTGAGGGCCGAGGAGGCTGAAGAGAAGATGGATAAGTTCCTCTCTGATGCTTTGATCGACGGCTGGGATGAGGTGATCATCTATCACGGTATCGGTACCGGAAAACTGTCGTATGCTGTCAAGAACTTCTTAATAGCACACCCAAAAGTAAAGTCATTTGATGATGCGCCACAGCATATGGGCGGGTTTGGTGCTAAAATAGTACGACTGTAGAGAGGAATAAGATGGAAAACTTACAAGATGTCATTCGTTTAGGTGCTAAACTTAACATCCTTTATGTTGAAGATGACAAGGCGCTTTTGGAAGAGACAAGTAACATCTTAAAGAAGATATTTAAGAGTGTAGAGACTGCCAGAAGCGGTACTGAGGGACTTTTGAAGTTTACTCAGAACCACTACGACCTTGTCATAACAGATATTGAGATGCCTGACCTTAACGGTTTGGCGATGTCTCAAAAGATCAAAGAGATCGATTCTCAGGTTCCTATTGTTGTTATATCAGCCTACTCCAACAGCTCATATCTTATCGAAGCGATCAATATCGGCATCAACTACTATGTCTTAAAACCGATTCTTCTGCCACAGCTTCTCTCAACCTTGCATAGTGTTGTAGAGGTCATTGAGAACAGGCGTGTGGCGTTTGAATGTCATCAAAAAGAGGTCCAGGAGTCTGTTAGAGTGGCCAAAGAGAGACTCTTTTATGCTATGACAAAGTCATCACCAAACCCGGTTATTATCTGTGACGGTGAGTATGTCGCTTTTTACAATGAAGTATTTGAAACACTTTTTGATACAGATGAACTGAGTATCTTGAAAGAGGGAGAGTCACAGCTTTTGGCGTTTTTAGAGCGAAAGATCGCAGTTGACCAACTGTTTCAGAGTGAAGGTGCGTTTGTTGAGAAGCTTGACTTTATGAGCATTGCTGACGGAGAACCGGTCAAACTTTCGTTAAAGACGGAGCAGGGCCCTAAGATCTATCTGATGTTAAAAAACACACTGCAAATAGATGAAGAGAAAAGTATGGTGATGTTTACCTTTAATGATATCACCGTCCTCTCCTTCCAAGACATTCAACTTAAAGAGTATGACAAAGTCATTGGAAAAATGACGGAAGAAGAATTTAAAAGCGATAGTAAACATGATGAGTCTGATATTATCAACAAAACAAGTTTTGAGACGGAGTGAGAGCCTAGTATGACAAAAGAAGAGTACAAAAACAGTGTTGAACTGTTAAACAAGTATGCCCACTACTACTATGTTCTGGATGATCCTTTAACGACAGATGAGGTCTATGACAAACTCTATCATGAGGTCTTGGCTTTTGAGGAAGAAGATCCAAGTTCTGTGTTGGCTATGTCGCCAACACAGCGTGTCGGTGGTACACCTTTAGATAAGTTTGTAAAAGCAGAGCACCCCAGCCGTATGTGGTCACTGGAAGATATCTTTAATGCTGAAGAACTTAAAAAGTGGCTGGAAAAGACAGGAAAACTGGTAGAAAATATCAGTTTTTACTGTGAGCCTAAGTTTGACGGAGCCAGTCTCAACCTTATTTATGAAGATGGACAGCTGTCACAGGCAATCACCCGTGGTGACGGTGTGGTTGGTGAAGATGTGACACAAAATGCTAAAACGATCCAGAGTGTTCCATTGCGTATTGACCATCTTGGCAAGATCGAGATCCGAGGTGAGGTTGTGATCTTTAAAGATGATTTTGAGAAGATAAATATTGAGCGTGCAAAAGAGGGAGAAGCCATTTTTGCAAACCCACGTAATGCTGCAGCAGGCTCACTGCGTCAACTTGACTCCAAAATCACGGCTAAACGCAACCTGGTCTTTTTGCCGTACGGCATCGGTGAAAACAGTTTGGATGAACATCTGCTGCATAAGAGAATGGCACTAGTATACAGCTGGGGATTCAGAGAGCCGCCACGTCGTAAGACCACAGCAGGTTTTGATGCTATAGAAGCGGTTTACGAACAGATGAAAGTAGAACGCGACAGCTATGCCATGATGCTTGACGGTATGGTGATCAAAGTCGACCAGATCGAAGCGCAGCAGGAGATGGGGTATACAGTAAAGGTGCCGCGTTGGGCGGTCGCTTATAAGTTCCCTGCTGTTGAGAAGATCACAACCATTAAAGAGATCATCTTGCAGGTTGGACGCAGCGGTGCTGTCACCCCGGTGGCTGTGGTTGAGCCTACTCCGATAGAGGGGGTTGTGGTAGAGCGTGCCTCACTGCATAACTTTGATGAGATCAATCGTAAAGATATCCGTATCGGCGACAAGGTGATCATCCTGCGTTCGGGTGATGTGATCCCAAAGATCATCAAGGTCTTGACCCACGAACGTGACGGTTCACAACATGTGTATGTACGTCCGACAGAGTGCCCGGTTTGTGCGAGCGAGTTACTGGATGAAGGTGCCTTGACAAAGTGTCAAAACCTTACCTGCTCTGCACGCGTGGTCAATGCGATGATCTATTTTGCGTCAAAGCCTTGTCTCAATATCGATGGCTTGGGTGACAAGATCGTTAAGACACTCTATACAGAAGGTCTTATCGAGAACGTGATCGATCTTTTCTCTTTAGAACTTGATAGACTTTTAGAGCTGGAAGGGTTTAAAGAGAAAAAGAGTCAAAAGCTTCTGGATTCGATCGCTGGAGCCAAAGGGTGTGATTGCTGGCGTTTTATAAACTCGCTTGGTATAGAACATATTGGTGAAGTGGGTTCAAAAAGTCTTTGTGAACATTTTGGTATGCGTTTTAGTGCAGCCACCAAAGAGGAGCTTCTTGCTATAGACGGTTTTGGCGAAGAGATGGCCAATTCACTCTTGGAGTTTGTTCGTGTCAACAGCGAGAACATTCAAACCTTGAATGCTATACTGCAACCTGTGGAACCGGCACTAAAAGAGGAAGCAGCACAAAACCCTTTTAAAGCAAAGGTCGTTGTCTTAACAGGTTCGATGAGTGAGTCACGCGGCAATATTAAAACGATGTTGGAAGCACTCGGAGCGAAAGTCTCCGGTTCGGTCTCTAAAAAGACAGACTATGTCATCTACGGCGAGGATGCCGGAAGTAAATATGATAAAGCAGTTGCTTTAAGTGTTGAGACGATTACGGAAGAGCAGATGCGGGAGATGTTATTATGAAAAAAATCGTCTTACTTCTTTTGAGTTTAACAACACTCTCCTTTGGTGAGCCTATGGATAGAACGGGCCCTTACATCGCTGTAGGCGGCGGGTATGCTGTCTTTAATGATGACTTTAGGATGGATGCAGAGCCGCTAGGGGTCAACCATTCGTATAACGTCAATATTATCGGTGGTGCATTTATAAATCGGTATCTATCTGTAGAGATCGCCTATGACTATTATGAGACCTTTGATAATGACAAAAATTCCAATACAACAAAACTATCCATAGCTGATGTGGCAGCGAAGGTACACTATCCATTTTGGAAAGATCGTATTGATCTCTATGGTGCTTTTGGAGCCGGACAGGTCTACTGGAAAGAGAATTTAAATGGTGCTTCACAAGATGACCAATCTGGTGTCTTGCGTGCGGATTTCGGCGTAGGCTTCAGAGCCTTAGAGTGGTTGACGATCAATGTGGGCTATCGTAAATATCACTTTACGCTTGATCATGAAAGAGATGTTGACAATAATATCGTTTATCAACAATACAATATGGAACTGGGTTCTGCATATACAAACATAGAGGTACTATTTTAATGCGTTTAGATCAATATTTGGTAGAAGAGGGGTTTGTGGATTCACGAACCAAGGCACAGACACTGATAAAGTCCCGTAAAGTGAGTGTCAACGGCAAGGCTGTCACAAAGCCAGCCTTTAAGGTCGATGGAGAGAAGGTAGAGATCGCAGATGAGATAATCTATGTCTCAAGAGGGGCGCATAAGCTCAAAGGTTTTTTACCCTCGCTTCCTTTTAGTATTAAAGGCGTTAATGCACTGGACATCGGTGCCAGTACAGGGGGGTTCACACAGGTACTATTGGAAGAGGGTGCTTCTTCGGTCACTTGTGTCGATGTCGGACAGGGACAGCTACACCAAAAACTGCAAGATGACAAGCGGGTCATCAATTTTGAGAAGATGGATATACGTGACTTTACAAGACAGAGACAATTTGACCTGGTGACAAGTGATGTCTCATTCATCTCCCTGCACCACATCTTGGAGTCGGTTGATGCCTTGAGTAATAAGTGGATCATTCTTCTCTTTAAACCGCAGTTTGAAGTGGGTAAAGATGTTAAGCGCGACAGCAACGGTGTTGTTGTAGATGTTAAAGCCATAGAGAATGCTAAAGTACGTTTTGAAGAGGAGACAGCTGCATTAGGTTGGAAGCTGGTGCATCATGAACCGTCAACGCTTAGCGGCAAAGAGGGAAATATAGAGGAGTGTTACTGTTTTGAAAAATGTTAAAGCGATCGCCATCGGTGGATTTGACGGTATGCATGTGGGGCACCAACAGCTTTTTGAAGCCTTAGGTGACACCGGAGCCATTTTAGTCATAGAGACAGGGTATGCAAACCTTACTCCGGCCAAGGCAAGAGAACACTACAGTGACCTGCCGATCTTCTATTATAAACTAGATGACATTCGTCATCTTGATGCAGAAGGTTTTATTGCCAAACTTCTGGAAGAGTTCCCGAACCTTGAAAAGATCGTAGTGGGGTATGATTTTCACTTTGGTAAAGACCGCTGTTATAACTTTGATGATCTGCGTAAGCTCTTCAGCGGAAATGTCAAGGTTGTCTCAGAAGTGAAGATCGACGGTGACTCGGTACATTCACATAAGATACGTGCCAAACTTCAGATAGGTGACATCAGAGGTGCTAACCGTTTTTTAGGGTACAACTTTACTGTTGTCGGTAATAAAGTTCAGGGGCAGGGACTTGGTCAAAAACAGCTATTTGCAACGATCAATATTGATGCAAAAGGGTTTCTGTTACCAAAAGAGGGTGTTTATGTCACAACTGCCCGTCTGAATGACGAAGAACACTATCACCCGGCAGTGAGCTTTGTCGGTCATCGTGTTACAACGGACGGTACTTTTGCCGTTGAGACACATATCCTTGATGGTGATATTGCTGAGGTTGAAAAGCTGAGACTCTCTTTTGTGGACTTCATCAGACCAAACCAGAAATTTGACGACCTGGAAAGCCTGAAAAAGGCGATTGCAGAAGATATCGCAATTGCAAAACGAAAGACCGGACGTTTGAGTCTATAAATAAAAGCGTTTGTCCACGAATTATAACTTTTAAAATATCCCTATTGTTTGAATTCCTGTCTTCGCAGGAATGATGCTGATCGTTGTTCTTTAATAATAGTTCGAAAATATGCGTAATCCGATGTTGAAAAAAGCTCCTTTGTTCCTCTTAACACTTAACACTTAGCACTTAACACTATTTTCTTCAAGAAAATCCCTCTCTCTTAGCCGCGTTTAATCAACTAAGTTGTAAAATCGCGGAACTAATTCGTACTAAAGGGACACTGAATGGGTGAATTGTTTACATTCTTTGGTCTGATCAGTCATGATCATGCTTTTATCTATATGACGCACATGCTGCTTGCAGCTGGTATTGTTATTCTTCTTGCTAGATTAGCAACAAGCAACATGAGAGTTGTACCAACAGGTACACAAAACTTCTTAGAAGCATACCTTGGCGGTGTACTATATATGGGTACAGACGTTATGGGTAAAGAGGAAGCTCGCCGTTACCTTCCACTTGTTGCGACTATCGGTCTTTTTGTTGCTACGGCTAACATCATCGGTGTTATCCCGGGTTTTGAAGCACCGACTGCATTCCTTGACTTTACACTTGCACTTGCGCTTGTTGTATTTGTCTACTATAACTACGAAGGTATCCGTCGTAACGGTGTTATCGCTTACTTCAAACACTTTCTTGGTCCAGTTTGGTGGTTATACTGGTTGATGTTCCCGATTGAGATCGTTTCACATATCTCTCGTATTATCTCTCTTTCATTCCGTCTTTTCGGAAATGTAAAAGGGGATGATATGTTCTTGATGGTAATCTTGATGCTGGCTCCATGGTTGATGCCTCTTATTCCTTTCGCACTGTTGTCATTCATGGCGTTGCTACAAGCATTCATCTTCATGATGCTTACATACGTCTACCTTGGTGGTGCAGTTCAGATCGCTGACGATCACTAAACCCTCTTTATGAAGCGAAGCATCTTCGACAAGATCATCAGCTT
>JAUVKK010000194.1 GCA_030596305.1 Helicobacteraceae bacterium
AGAGAAGGTAAAGATACTCTATACCGAGGTAACCAGCATAGATTTTGATGAAGCTGCAGAATCCATAGCCGAAGTGGAAGCGGCAAGCGGTGAAAATGAGGGTCAAGCCTTCATAGAAGAGGCCGGTGAAGCAACAAACACACTGGAAATAGGCAAAACCACACTTAAGATCGGTGAACAGTCCAGCTCTTTTTTACGGGTAAAGTTCCAATGAGACGACACGCATTTACCCTCATAGAGATGATGATCGCCATCACCCTCTTCTCTGTTGTGATGATCTTTCTCTACCAGTCTATGGCCACACTGGACAAGTCCAACCGCTTTTACAGCGACAAACTCCAAAGCATCTCAACAGAGCAGTCTCTTTTTAAAACGCTCTACCTTGACCTCTCTCTCTCAGAACCAAACAGCGGAGAGATCAATAACATCAACAGAAACGAAGATATGCTCTTTCTGCAGACCTCACATGTCGTCCACACCCACGTCATGCCGTACATCGTCTATTTTGTGAAGGATAAACATCTTTACCGAGTAGAATCCGCCACAAAGCTAAGTTACCCCTTCGAAAGCAACATCAACGCCCTGATCGACGACTTCGGTGAGGTCAAAAAATTCCGACTCTACAAAAACAGCACCCACTTCCTGCTCCATCTCAACATCAACGGAAAAGAGGACAACCTGCTAAAAATACGCCACCTCAAAGCACAGTAATTAAGTGAAGAGAAAGATGGCGAAGCTCATCTTAACTCAGACTAAACGGTAAAAGTTACAGATTTGGTGTAGATTGTGCAGAAGTGATCCCGAAGGATATCTCCTGTTAAAAAACTAAGTTGGGAACTTAGTTTTAAGGAGTAAAGTAACATAAACAGAAGCCATTTGCCTCTCTTGTACATCAAGAGGTGAACTGAAGTGCAAGATGCGCCAAAGCTGTAACTTTTACTAAAAGGGTTGTTTTATCATCACCCACATTGTGGAGCCTTCACTCCCCCACGCCATCTCAAAACGTACTGGCAAAGTAGCCGCAAGCGCACGAACACTAAAGCCAACGTCATACTTCATGTCTTTAATAAGGTCCATATTGTACTGTGGGGCAACACGTCCGGCCTCAGCAAAGAGAACCCCTTGAAACCAGTCAATAGGGATAGGACTCCACTTTTGATCCTGCATAGGATTGAGCTGAGGGATAAAGCGGTACTCAACAGCGCCATAAAGCGCAGCCTTGTCACTAAAACGGTTACTGTCATACGCACGCATTCTGTCCCAACCACCTAAACGGGCACCCTCCCACATCGGTGGCTGGCCCTGGTCAATGTTTTCTGCTTCATCACCACCCTCAAAAATATAGGGTTTGTCTTTATCCCATGAGGGTGAATAGGCTGACCAGACATTAAAGGCCAGGACGTCATGACGCATCCAAGAAGCTTTTGGCAATTCAATGTAGTGTGAATACTCTGCTTCAATACTGTTCCATTTTTGCGTGCTGGAACCATAGCCGAAATCATGTGCATACTGAAAACTGAAACTGTATCCACGCAGGGGATTGTCAGGATAGTCAGTATTGTCATGGGAAAAAATAAACTTCAGACCATTGCTAGCAAGTTGAGGAGATTCCGGTTGCAGTTTGTCTGCTGTAAATAGATTGTAAAAAGGCTTTAGTGAAGCGATTGTCTGACCTGTCACAAAAGGGGTACCGCCACCAATATTGTCACGATTGACTGCTATACCCCGAGAGGTCTCAATTATTGGTAAGACTTGATCTTTAGACTCACCTATAGGTAATACATAACGCAGGTCTATATACGACCAATTGCTCCATCCTTGCGTCTGCAGAGGTGAAGGGTGCAGTGTTCCCGGAGTCGGCTCAAGGTCTTGCACCGACTCATTGCTTCCATCTAGATATAGACGTTGATTAGGATAATAGGCACGCATACCCAAATATGAGACAAAGAACCGTTCAGTATAGGGAATTCTCACTCCGGTGATACCGATAAACCCACCTTGAGAATAGGCTTCACTGTCACTGACGACTCCCGTTTTAGTGACCTCTTCAACAGGAAGCTTTTCACCACGAAAGCCCGTTATGACCATCGTCATCTGTGGCTGTACAAAACCATGGAAGATAGCCCCTACTCCAGCTGTAAATCCGGTTGCAGCACTAGAAAAGGCATAAGGAAGCACGATCCAGGTAGAGGTTTTATTGTCATCACGGTTAACATCTTTGATAATAAATTCAACCGCACTGAGTATAGAGGTAGACAATAACAACATCAACAGAGACCGCAGTATTAAAGACATGTGCAACTTTTTTGATAAATTATATCACAGAGTCACTATCATGAGTTTCGAATGGTTTACAAAATAAATACTTGGAGATAGAAAGGTTTAAAGAAGAAGATCAAGAGCCGAAGCTCTTGAGATAAAAATTAGAGGGCAGCTTTTGCCTGTGCTGCAACAGCAGAGAATGCAGCTGCATCGTTCATTGCCATATCAGCAAGGATCTTACGATCTAGTTCGATGTTCGCTTTTTTAAGTCCGTTGATGAAACGAGAATAGTTGATGTCATTTAGACGACATGCAGCATTGATACGGATGATCCATAGTTTACGGAACTCACGCTTTTTCTGTTTACGGTCACGGAATGCATAATACATACTGTGTTCTAGTTGTTCTTTCGCTTTACGGAAGTGCTTACGACGACCCTGGAAATAACCTTTAGCTAGCTTTAATACTTTTTTATGACGACGACGTCTTACGACACCTGTTTTTACTCTTGGCATATAATGTCCTTTTCTTTACTCTATGATCTTTTTTGATCTATAGGTGCCACATATTGGTGGACTTGCCCAGCGTTGACTGGAGAATACGGTGAAATGATCTTAGTTGATCATCGCTTTGATGTTTTTAGCGTCAGCTTTTGCAACTACTTTAGGTGCATTTTGTTCACGACGTTGTTGAGCATCTTGTTTAGTAAGGATGTGGCTTCTGTTCGCAGTTCCGCGTTTGATCTGGCCATTTTTCTTTACTTTAAAACGCTTT
>JAUVKK010000132.1 GCA_030596305.1 Helicobacteraceae bacterium
CTCCCCATCATCAAAGATCAGTTTTTCAAGGTCTTCAAAATCTATTGTGATCAAGACCATATCAACATCTATTTCGTGTTGTGCTTTTTCATCATTAGTCAGCAAGGAAAAGTTCTCCGGTGTTGGGGCAGTGTTAGCTAACAGGTCGTAAATGTTTTCAAGACATAGCTCTTGTTCGTCCTCGTCCGAAAGCTGTGGCCAAGCTTTTGCTATGGCATTAATGATTGTATGTGCATCAGTATGTTGTAAAAGTGATCGTTTTGTTAGTTCAGACATATACTCTCCAAATAGTGTTGCAATTATACGCTATTAACTTGCGCCGATGCTTATTAGGTACTTTTCGATCTCTTCTCGTTGGTTGACTTGAGCAAACTTTACCGGGGTACGTTCTGATGCACATATGGACTTGATATCAACACCTTTATCTACAAGTTTCTGCACAGCGTAAAGATTGTTTGTCTTAATGGCTAAGGCAAGCGGGTTCATTTTAAAACGATTGCGATGCTGTATGTTACTTCCGTGTTGCAAGAGGGCATCCAATATTTCGTCATCTTTATATTTTATGGCGAGAAAAAGTGCTGTTGAGCCATTGTTGGTCTGATCGTAAATGTATTGATCGTTGTTGATATATTGTAAGGCTTTTAGAGTACTGTGATCTTGTATGGCAAGCATAAGGGGTGACCAGGTACTCTTTTTCTCACCAATTACCTTTGTTGCAGTGATATTGTTTTGTTGATCATAGGTATAGGTGACGTTTACATAGCTAAGACCATTTTTTTGAGACTCTTGATCTACATCTATGTGATGAAATGCAAGATAGAGGTCTCGGTCTTTTTGTTTGTCAAGAAGGTCGACAGGGCGTAATCCAACATAATCTTTGATCTCAGGGTCAGCTCCTTGACTGAGTAGATAACGGACCAGATAGGCATTTTTTTTAGATGTGGCGTAAAAAAGAAGGGTTCGATCTTTTGTATCTTGTCCATTGATATCTATACTAATATTACTTTCGAGGAGAACTCTTACTTCCATTGGTATGCCGTCTGTGGTCTTGGCGATAGTAAAGAGTTGTTCACGGTAACTGTCCATCAAAGTATTGTATGCCGTCAAATTACAGGAGGTTTTTAATCTTTCGAGTTTAGTAGTGATAAGCTTTTGTTTTTTACGTAAGGGTTTAGTGGCTATCTCATGACGCTTGTCCGAGTCGACAGCATAAACAGCGAGATCTTTAACAAACTCGGCAACATCAGGTCCTATCGTACCAAGTGGGTTGACAATAGTCATTACCAAGTCTCTTTTCTCATCTCTGTCGGTACCGTCATAGGGGAAAACCTGTTCGACGACAAATCCCAATAGTGCGAAAGAGATTGCGCCTATTATGAGATGAAAGAGCTTGAATTTTTGCACGATAATCCTTTTTGTTAAAGGATTATAAGATAACTAATATTAATCTTTTGGAACGAATTTTATAGAAGTATAGTTAACACAGTGACGGGTGTTTTTAGCGGTCATTCGCTCGCCTAAAAAGACATGCCCTAAGTGACCGCCGCAGTTGTTACAGACGATCTCGATACGACGCCCGTCTGCATCTGGTATACGTTTAACAGCACCATCGATCTCATCGTCGAAACTTGGCCATCCGCAGTGTGAGTCGAACTTGCTGTCAGTTGTATAGAGTGGGTTATTACACTGACGGCAGACGTATGTTCCGGCACCTTGTGCTTGAAACTCTTCATAGTTGGCACCAAAAGGACGTTCTGTTCCTTTGCGTAAGATTACGTACTCTTCGTCAGGGGTTAGTGTGTTGTATTCGATAGGAATTTCCTTGAGTTTTAGTTGATCTGCCTGAGAACTTAATGTTCCAAGCAACAGTAGCAGTGATAATACAATCTGTTTCATAATAGATCCTTGTGTCTTGGTCTTTATACTAATTGTAAAAGGTTTCCATAAACAGTTCCAAAACAGAGCAGAAAGATTATGCTTTTGTTTGATAGATCTCCGGATAATCAGACTTCCATCTTCGATGAAGCCAAAACCACTGTCTTGGGTCTTCATTGATAAGTTTAGTAAGCCAGTCAGCTAATCCTTGTGTCGCTTTTTGAATTGCCTCGTCTTCATCTTCTATTGTGGAGACATCGATCTCATCATAAAACTCAACCGTATAGTTCTCATGATCATCTGTAAAAGAGGCGACTGGAATGATGGTGGCATTTAATTTTCTTGCTAAGGTAGCAGGTGTACTGACCTGGTAGGCATCTTTACCAAGAAAGTTGACTAAAACACCGTCACGTGCAGATGTCTTGGTATCCCCTAAAAGGGCAATAGACTTGCTTTTTCTGAGTTGTTTGATAAGTGGTTTAAGTGCACCATGGTGGGCAACATTAGTGATCCCAAACTTACCACGTGACGCTAAAAGGTATTGCTCAAAATGTGGGTTTGACATCACTTTGTAGATAACAGCAAGAGGCTCAACAAAGGCGCTGATGGCACTTCCCCCTACCTCCCACTGTCCTAAATGCGCCGCAGTGTAGATGACAGGACGTCCCTCTGCTAAGATCTTTTCAACATACTCTCTGTTTTTAAAGGTGATCTTCTTTTCAAACTCTTCAATAGCGAGGTGACGTCTTTCAATAGTAAAAAGGATGTTGAGTGCCAGGTTCTTGTAAGCGTACCGGCTCACTTTCTCAACAAATGCCGCATCCGCTTTATCACCGTAGATAAACTGCAGGTTTTGTTTGATCACCAAGCGATGTTTTTTATCGACACTATATGCAAGTGTTGCAACGCCATTGAAGAGTGCTTTTCGCCAAGAGTGCGGTACAAGCATTAAAATTTTTTCAAAGCCTAAAAAAATGTAATAACCAAACATAGATGTTGCCCTTATGCTGTAATTACGAGATTATAACTTTTTAATGGTTAGTTGTCTGTTTGGCTATAATAACACTACTATTTAGGAGCAATAATGAATTTTGGAACACTTGGGTTAAACAAAGATATTTTAGATGCGATACAAGCAAAAAACTATGAGACTCCTACACCTGTTCAAGCTCAAGCAATTCCTGTTGCTCTTGACAAGAAAGATTTACTTGTCAGTGCGCAAACAGGTACAGGAAAAACGGCAGCCTTTGTTCTTCCGATGTTGCAGCGTTTAGGTCATGACAAAAAGAATGTTGGAAAACATCAGCTCCGTGGACTTATCTTGGTTCCTACAAGAGAGCTGGCGATGCAGGTCGGTGAGAGTGTTGTCGAGTATGGAAAGAACCTTCCTTTTACGTCTGTTAATCTATATGGCGGTAAAAAGATCGGTGTTGAAGTCAAGCACTTGGAAAAAGGTGTTGACATTATTGTAGCGACACCGGGACGTCTTGTTGAACATATTCAGCAAGGCAGTGTAAAACTCGACAACATTAACTTTTTTGTACTTGACGAAGCTGACCGTATGTTGGACATGGGCTTTATCAATGAAATCCGTGCTATCGGCGAAGTCATGCCTAAGGGCCGTCAGACCTTTATGTTCTCTGCCACGTTTACGCCGAAGGTTGTTAACCTTGGAAAGTCACTGCTTCGTAAACCTAAGATCATCGAAGTAGCCCGTCAAAACAAGACAGCTGAGACGATAGAGCAGAAAGTGCACTTTGTCAATAGTGATAATAAGATGGATCTTCTTTCATACATGATCGGTTCTAAAAACTTCAAACAGGTCCTGGTCTTTACTCGTACAAAAGACGGGACCGATAACATCGCTAAAGAGTTGACAGAAGCAGGACTGCCTGCAACGGCTATTCATGGTGATATTACACAAGCTAAGCGTACTAAGGCATTAGCCCAGTTTAAAGAGGGCAAGTTTAGAGTTTTAGTGGCGACAGATATTGCTGGACGTGGTCTGGACATCAAAGATATGGACTATGTTATTAACTACGAGCTTCCGAGTGTGCCTGAAGACTATGT
>JAUVKK010000118.1 GCA_030596305.1 Helicobacteraceae bacterium
ACTTATATTTTGTTCATTAACATATATTCTAATAGCCCTTTTATCGACCTCTCTTTTGAATGTCTTTTGATAGAGGTATGTCACTTTTTCTTCTTGCTAGCTCAAGAAGAAAACCTAACGAAAAAGAAGAAGAGCTATTACGGGTACAGTAACAATCAAAAGTACCAAACATCCGGAGTCACGAAACCCCTCCGGCTGCAGTCACTGTACCAAGACGCAGCCGCCTATCGACAATACTCAACCTAAGTCAAAAGCAAAAGCTTTTAAATACAAATAAGTGCGTTACCGCTTGGCTCTTTTTCGAAGCATCTGCAGAGTTGAGCGCAAGGAGAGAGTGACCGTTAAGAAAATCACTTTGTTTGAGCAAAGCGAGTTAGGGATTTTTAGGGAATGAACAACTGAAGTGAAAGTAGTCGGTAGCTACCGACCTCCAAGCCGATTCGAGAGCTTTTTGGTTTCGTTTTTTGCGGAGAAAAAAGGAAAAAGAGTAGTCGTTAAAATCAACAATTGTAAAAACTTACAAAAAGAGATCTAAAAAGTTCTTACTTTTTCAAATAAGCCTGTATCTCCTTTTTCACTCTCTCCAGCTCCGGCTGGTACTGGTTCATCAAAGCCATCAGATCTTTCGCCTTGCCTTTAGAGATAGCCGCATGGATCTGTGCGGTGATACTTGAGAGTCTAAAGGCACCAATGTTTGCCGCAACTCCCTTAACATCCAGACAGATCTTTTTGAGTCCATCCAGGTCATCTTTAACTAAAATGCTGTTCATCTTGTTAGCAGAGTCACTGTATAAGGCAGCAAACTCTTTCAAGATCTCAATGTAGAGCTCTTCATCAAAACTTGCCATCTCATAACCGTCACGTGCCGCCAGAGAGACCGTATTGATAAAGGCCGTTTTAGGTGTGAACTGCAGACTTTCATCTGGTAAACTACTCTCCTTACTGAGATAGTGATTGAACAGTGAATACAACTCTGCCGCTTGTACGGGTTGACTTATAAATTGATCGACCCCTGCACTGTCATCATCTCGTTTTTCTTTAGACATAATGACAATAGGAACCCCTTTGTATCGGCTAAGATTGCGTATCTTCTGTGAAAGACGAAGCGCGGTATCTCTGTCGATCTCTATACCTATCAAGACGATGTCAAATACACGCATCTTTTCAAACATCCACAGACTCTCTTTGGCACTTTGGGCTAAAGTAAGATTTACCCCTGAACGCCTTAAAAGAGAAAGAACCATCTTTTGGTTAACACGCTCATTTTCTATCACCAAGATACGTCTACTGTAAAAGTCTTCAAACGATTTTTTAACAGACCCCTCAGCCTGACCCTGTTCAGGTGCTTTATTCTCTGCAGAAGTCTCACTGCTCTCTTCAAGCGCGATGATCGTGTTAAATACATTCTGTATTGTTATCGGTTTGATCAAAAGCTGATCGACCGCACCAAGAGGAACTTGATAGTCGACTTCATCTTTAGCATGCAAAAGTGCGACGACATTAACCTGCTGTCCTCTTTTAATAGCACGCAGTTTTTCCACAAGAGAGAGTCCTAAGAGATCTTTGTCTATGACAACAGTATGATATTCACTAATGACCTCCGGCTGCAATACAAATTCGGAAGAGAGAAGAAGTGTCACCTCGTTTTTAAAGTACTCATACATATTTTGAATAGACTTGGCCAGTCTCTTGTTCTCATTTACGATCAAGATCTTATGACCAATCATACTGCGTGAGGGCAGTCTATAAAACCGGCTATCATCGGGATTTGACTCAGCTAAGACAACTTCGATCGTAAATTCATTGTTGCCCATTTCATCTCTGGTTATCCCTATATCACCATGCATCATTCGTGCAAGTTCACGGGCGATGTAAAATTCGATCTGCATACTCTCATCAAAAGTGCTGTCTGAAAAAGGGACAAAAAGAGAGTCCATATCACCAACACTTTCTTCCAAGATACAGCCTTGTATACTAAACAGCACTCTTAGACCCTTCTCATCTTTAATACTTTTAGCGTGCAATACAATCTGTGTATCAGAGCGGTGGTCTATTATATTTGAGAGAATGTTAAAAAGCAGTAGACGGATATGGCGCTTGTCTCCTATAAGTTTAGGGGGTATCTTTGTGTCCATGTCAAAGATCAACTCAATCTTCGAGCGCGCAGTCTGTGAACGCAGGCTCTTTGCCAGATCCTCAAGCATGTCATTTAGTGTGAAGGCACTCTCTTTAAGTTTTATCTTGCCGGATTTCACTTTTAAAAAATCTATAAAGTCTGCGCTTAGTTCGACAAAGTTTTGTTCAGCTGTCTCTGCCCTCTCTTCCTCTCTTAGAAGGTACTCTTCCAACTCCTGCTGCAACATCGTGTTGTGGGGGTTTGGCTCTGTTTTAAGAACCTCTCGTTCATAGTCATCTGTTTCAGGTTCAACGGTGCTGTTTGCTGCAAGACTGACCCTGTCGAGTTCAGCTACCTCCAGGGAGCGATTAAGTCTCTTTACTGCATCAGTGCTTTCACGATATTTGTTATAGAAGTAACCTGACAAAAGTATAAACAGCGTTAATACAGATGCGTAAATAAGTTCAAGCGTACCTATCTGCAGATACTCTTCAAATATTCCGCTCATTAAAGCACTCCCAAAATCTAGGCCTCTTTTTTCTCTTGGTAAAGAGAGACTAGAAGATCAAAAACTTTTTGAACTGTCACAGGCTTGGATATCTCACCGTCAAGCAGACGTATTGTCTCTGTATCACTATATTGAAATGCTTCATTTTTATTGAGAGAAACAGCTTTTATAACTCTTTTTTCCTTAATGCCGTCAAGTTTTGAGATGAGATGTTTTGCAAAATAACGTTCTTGAATGACCACGATATCATAGTCTTCCAACATCTCTAAAGCTGAAAACAGCTCTTTGGATGAAAGCACATCCACTTCGTTTTTAAAATATTCAAACATCTTCTGCACCGCCAAAGCTGAGGCAGTATGGTCATCAACGATCAAAATAGAGTGACCTATCATCGTTTTTGACGGAAGACGGTAGTGCCGCATCTCACTAGGATTCGGCATAAAGAGTTTTAGCGTAACCATAAAGGCACTGTCGTTTTCACCCTCCGGCTCAAACGTTACATCACCATTCATCAGGCGAGCGTACTCTTTAGCCAGGTATAGTTCAAGGCCAGTTGTTGTTACATCTTCTCTAAATGGTGTGAAAATATCGAGTTTCTCTTCTTGATAGTTGTCTTTGTCATACGAAATATAAAATTCTAGATGCAACGCACCGTCACCCAGGTTTAACCGCTTGATCTGAATTTCGATCAGATACGAGTTACTTTTCAAAATTACATTCTGGATTAGAAAGAAGAGCGTCTCTTCCATGCGTTCTGCATCTCCGATAAGCTGTGATGGGACGTTTGCATCCATATCAAAGACGATCTCAAAATTACGTTGACTGTCAAGCGCGTGTACCTTTGTCATTACGGTATCCAGAGCCGTGTTTAGATCAAAAGAACCCGTTCGTATCTCTACTTTTCCCATTCTAAGTTCTACATATCGTCTGTAAAGAGGGGTAAACCATTCTCTTCTTTCTTGGGGTACTCTGCGTTCATTAAAGAGACTTTCCAAGGCTATATCAATCGGGTTTCTAGGCGCTTCTTCTTCAACTTCAGGTTCTGAAGCTTTTTTCTTTTTTTCCGGTTTCTTCTCTTTCTCAACAGGAAGAGGTTTATGATGTTCAGCCGCGGGAGCAAGGCTTCTCAATTGACGCAATATAATAGGCATGACAATTAAGATCAAGATGACAACACCAACGATCTTCATAATAAAAAGATTCTCTTCTACACGTGCCTCTTGCAGAGTCTGCTGGGCATACAGTGTAGATGACAGGAGTAAAGAATATAATATAAGAAAAAACTTCATGATTCACTTTCGATATACGAACACTTTGAACAACCCAATTTGGATTTCAGAAGTGCCTCTAAATTATTAATAACCAATCTTAACATACTCTTTTTTCAGGTAACTTAAGGCGCTGATAAAACCTATAAGAACTGTTTAGGAAGAGTAGTGGGCAAAGATCTTTGGTTCGTCTGCAATAAATGTATGACCAAGCAGTTCAACCTTACGCGCATGCAGCATCACACGTTTAGCACGGCGTCCGCCATACTGCTCATCACCGGCGATAGGAAAGCCTATAGAGCGCAAGTGACAACGTATCTGGTGTGTACGACCCTCACGAATGACAACCTTTACCTTTGAGTACTTACCGACAACTTGTACCGGTGTAAC
>JAUVKK010000155.1 GCA_030596305.1 Helicobacteraceae bacterium
TAATGCACGTGTTGCAACGGGTGAAGCAGGTGGAATCACACAGCACATCGGTGCATACTCTATTGAGAAGAACGGCAAGCAGATCACATTCCTGGACACTCCGGGTCACGCAGCTTTCTCTGCTATGCGTAAACGTGGTGCTGATGTAACAGACATTATTATTATTGTTGTTGCTGCTGATGATGGTGTGAAGCCTCAGACAAAAGAGGCGATTAAACATGCAAAAGAGGCTGGTGTTCCAGTTATCGTTGCAGTGAACAAGATGGATAAAGAGTCTGCTAACCCTGAACTTGTAAAAGGTCAGATGGCAGAACTTGAGATGACACCGTCAGACTGGGGTGGAGACATTGAGTTTATCCCTGTTTCTGCTAAAGCAGGTACAGGTATTGATGAGCTTCTTGAGAATATCCTATTAACAGCTGAAGTCCTTGAGCTTAAAGCCAACCCGGATGCAAAAGCAAAAGCGGTTGTTGTTGAGAGTACGATTGAAAAAGGTCGTGGTCCGGTTGCGACGGTTATCGTTCAAAACGGTACACTTAAAGTGGGCGACAACGTTGTCTGTGGTTCTGCTTACGGTCGCGTTAAAGCGATTGTTAATGATCAGAAAAAGATGATCAAGTCTCTTGGTCTTTCTGACACAGCTGTTATTGTTGGTCTTAACTCTGTACCGCCTTCTGGTGAAGTCATGATCGCGATGGACTCTGATAAAGAGACACGTGAATTGGCAACTAAGCGTGCTGAATATGACCGTATGAAAGAGCTTTCTGCAAGTACTAAGACATCACTTGATGAGCTTACTGCATTGATCGCAGAAGGTAATCTTAAGCAGCTTAAAGTGGTACTTAAAACAGACGTTCACGGTTCACTTGAGGCGATCAAGACAAGCTTGATGGAACTTCGTAATGAGGAAGTCAAGGTTGAGGTTATCTCATCTGGTGTAGGTGGTGTTACTGAGAATGATGTTGAGTTGGTTAACAATTCTGAGAACTGTGTTCTTCTAGCATTCAACGTTCGTCCTACAGGTTCTGTTAAAGCATCAGCGAAGCAAAAAGGTGTTGAGATCCGTACTTATACGATCATCTATCAGCTTCTTGATGATATCACTGGAATGCTTACGGGTATGATGGCTCCGAAATACACTGAAGAGCACTCTGGTCAAGCAGATGTACGTGATACCTTCAAAATTCCTAAGGGAATGGTTGCAGGTTGTATGGTTGTTGACGGTAAGATGGTTCGCGGCGAGCTTGTTCGTGTTATCCGTGATGGTGTTATTATCCACGAAGGTCAGCTTGACTCTCTTAAACGTTTCAAAGACGATGTCAAAGAGGTTGGTAAAGGCCTTGAGTGTGGTGTTGTACTTAACGGTTACGAAGATGTTAAAGTCGGCGATGTTATCGAGACCTTCATCAAAGTTGAGCAAAAAGTAGAACTTTGACCCCCGCTGAGATAAAACTCAAACGCTTCGACTCTATCCTAGGGGAGCTCGTCCCCGAAGCCCTTTCACAACTTAACGATGCACGCCTTCGCGAACTTGATGTTATTGAAGTGCGATGTGCTAAAGGTCGTAGTGACTGTAAGGTCTATCTTGATCCTCAGGATTACAGTGAAAAAGAGCGTACTGAATTCCTACGTCAACTTAGAAAAGCACGTCCTATTATAGAGACACACTGTATGAAAGATCAGGGTTGGTTTCGTTCACCGACGTTGACATTCGAGTTTGACGATCAACTCAAACAGAGTAAAAAGATAGAAGATCTTTTTAAACAGATCGCGAAGGAGAAAAAAGATGAGTCTTGAATCAGATATCAAAAGTATGGTGGAGTCACTAGACCTTAAGATCTATGACATCGCTACTGTTACTGAACATGAAGAGACGATCTATCGTGTCAACATCATCTCTCCTTCTGCTGACGGTGTGAGTATGGACCAGGTTGTCAAAGTCACGAAGATGATCTCTCCTCTTCTTGATGTCACAGCTCCGGTTCGTGGTGACTACCGTCTAGAGGTCAGCTCACCTGGTATTGAGCGTAAGCTAAAATCACTGATGCACTTTGAGTGTGCAATAGGTGAAAAGTTACGTGTTCAAACGACAGAAGAGAAAAAACTTCGCGGAACACTAAAAAGTGTTGAAGGTAATAAGATCACCCTTGACACAGACGAAGGTGAAATTAGCTTTGCTTACGGTGACGTTATAAAAGCAGCTACCTATTTTGAGTGGTAAGCCCTGTGCTTCTCACTTTTCTCTCTAAAAACACTCCCTTTTACAAAGTCTCACAATAATGTTACTTCATGGTCCATCACCTATGCAGGTCGCCATAGATTCAGCTTGGGAGTTCCAAGGTCTTACCTTTCCTAATCCTGCTGTAGGCTGCTCTGTTGTTGATGTCCATGGAAAGATCATCTCTGTCGGTGTGCATGAAAAAGCAGGTGAACCGCATGCCGAAGTCAATGCCTTACAGATGGCGTTTGCTCTGTTGAAAGATGACAGCTCTATTTTACTACTCTCTGACTCAGTGACTATTCACGACTATCTTATACACAAGCATGACAACATCTTCACGGACTGCACCCTCTACGTAACTTTAGAGCCTTGTGCCCACCATGGTAAGACGCCATCATGTGCCCTGCTCATCAAAGAACTGGGCATTAAAAAAGTGGTGGTGGGACACAAAGATCCCAATGCAGATGCAGCAGGTGGTATCTCAATATTGGAAGAGAGTGGTTGTGAAGTGGAGATCGCTGAAGAGTGTGAACTCAGAGCAAATGATCTTTTAAAGCCTTTTATCACCTGGCAGAAAAAGCCCTACGTTACGTTCAAGTGGGCGCAACGCCTTGATGGAACAATAGATGGCGGCACGATCTCGAGTCAACTCTCAAGGATCAATGTTCATGCTATGCGCGATGTCAGTGATCTCATTGTTATCGGTGGCGAGACAGTACGCTCAGACAGACCGACCCTGGACGCGCGTCTGGTGGATGGAAAAGTGTGTGATGTACTTATCTATTCCCGTCAAACAGAGTTTGACAAAACGATTCCTCTGTTTGATGTGGAAGGTCGAAATGTCTATATAGCGTCATCACTGGAACGTATTAAAAACTATAAAAACATCTTGATCGAAGGCGGTCCGGCGATGTTTGAAGCGACAAAAAACATTGTTGACAGCTACTTGTGTTTTGTTGCACCGAAAAGCGGTGGTACAATACGCTTTACAAATGAAAAAGATGATTTTAGGATCTTACATTCACAGACAAGCGGCGGTGACGTGATGATGTGGATGGAATTACAGAAATAATAAACTATAAGAGCAGAGAGAGAGTATGGAAAAACAAGAAAAAATTGTAAGTATGTTTGATGACATCGCACCAACATATGACAAAGCAAATCGTGTCATGAGTATGGGTGTTGATCGCAGCTGGCGCCGTAAAGGGTGTGACAAGTCATTTGGCTTTTATGGCCAAAATGAGATCGATCTTGGTGTCGATGTTGCCTGTGGTACGGGCGATATGATGGACTACTGGCGCAAGCAGGCAGAAAAAGGGAGCATCAAAGTTGAGAAACTTTTGGGTGTTGATCCTTCAGAAGGTATGGTCGGTGTCGGTAAAGAGAAGTTCCCTGAATTTGACTTTGTCATCGCTCCGGCAACT
>JAUVKK010000281.1 GCA_030596305.1 Helicobacteraceae bacterium
GTCTCAGCGTCTTTCTCGTACTTTCCAAGAGTACTATAAGGGTCAGGAACTTGGTTCTAGTCTTAAAGAGTTGGAGAAGATCAAAGCCTTGAAACTTGATGATCTTAATGTTTATATAAAGAAGCATACGGAGATCAATGACCTTACTTTTGCTATTGTGACCAATAGCAAAAAGTAACTCTACTTCTATTTTGTCATTCCGGACCTGATCCGGAATCCACAAGTTTGGTTCCCCTCTCAATCTTTTTATACGATTAATCTTTATTGACTGCACTCTTTCCTTTTTTACTCGCAAAAAACGAAACCAAAAAGCGCTCGTGACGGCTTCAGGGTCGACCGCTGTCGACTACCATCCTTACCCTCGTTCCATCACTAAAAACGACAAACTCCCTACGGTCAAACAGTGCCGTTTTCTTAACGCTCATCTCTCGCTCCAGTCTGCCTTGCAGATGCCACGAATAAGAGCAAGCGGTAACGCATTGATTCAAATGTAAAAGCTAAAGCTTTTTTATGTAGTTGGGACTTACTTTCGCTGTTAGTGCGTCTTGGTGCAGTTTAAACAGTCGGAGGAATTTCGTATCTTCATATATTTGGTGCATCCACTTGTTACTGTACCCGCGTTCGTACTCTCTTCTTTTCGTTAGGTTTCTTCTCTGTACGAGCAGAGAAGAAAAGTAACATCCTAGTGATATGAAGTAATTAGAGAAGTATATGCAAGCATAGAGTTAACGAGGGAGATAAAAGTCTTTGGGTGTAAAAGAACGAAAGAGCTTTTACTCTTTAATAAACTTCTCATTCTCCGGATTAGAAAGAAAACTTGCCATCGAATTCTCAATACCGTTTTCTCTTTTAGGCGGTTGGTTACTAGCCACTTCATTTGGTGAAGCAAGGTTGACAAAGATAGGGGTCTCATCAACAATGATCTGCATGATGCTTAGTAGGGGCACCTGTACAAAACTGCCAAGGTTCTCTTCGCCGAATCCTGCTTCGAAAATAAGTGTATTGTCATCTAAACGGGCACTTTCAAAGGTGTACCCAGCTAAAAAGAAGAGGGTCATTGGGCGGAACTCACTGCGGATGTTGTCAGGAAGTTCTGGTTCAAAACTGAGGTGTTCGATCTTGCAGAGTATGCCGAAGTTTTGTTCTTGTTCAAACAAGAAGTGAAGCAACTCTTGAATATGCTTATTCATCAAGTTCATATAGTTTTCGTCTTTGATCATCTCATACAACATCAATCACCCCTTTAATTGGTGAAATTATACCATTTTTGACAACATCAAAATCGATCATCGCATTCATGAGTGCAAAGCCGGTGTATAGGTCAAGATCTTTTAGGTAGATATCACTTTCAAAGATCTTCTTTTCTTCAAGAAGACGAGCTCTGGTGGTCCCTTTTAAAAGAGGCTCTCTCGGGGTGAGCCATCTTGTTCCGTCAAACAGAGCGATATTGGCAATAGACGTATCTGTGATGAGGCCGTTTTGTACAACAAGAATATCATCAGTATCACCCTTTTGTGCAAATAGCTTATCGATCTCTTCTCGATCTGCATATTTCAGGGCGTAGTCAAGGTCATCAGCTTGAATGAGTTGAAGGGTGTGGATCACTCTTTTTTGGTAGGGGAGGTATTGGATGTTTATAGATTTGTCATCATAGATGATCCGACATCGGTAGAGAGTGTCATCTGGAGGTGTAATAAGTGATGCAAGGTCATATTGTGTGGTGCTGCCCAACTGT
>JAUVKK010000229.1 GCA_030596305.1 Helicobacteraceae bacterium
TAAAAAGATGTTTGGTGGTACACCGACTAAGAGTGATGCAATTGGTTTTAAAGCGCCTAAACTTGCTGAAAATGGTGGATCTATTCCAATTACACTTACAAGTGATCTTGATATCGAGACAATTGCACTTTTCCAAGATGCAAACCCTAGAAGTGCTACTGTAGTATTTTCAGTGCCTGCAGGTCAAAAAGTAGATTACTCTTTTAGAATCAAGATGAGACAAACTGCATTTGTTACTATCGTAGCTAAGACTAGAGATGGCAAGCTATTGTCTACAAGTAAAGAGATCGATGTATCTATTGGTGGTTGTGGAGGTTGATCCAACCCCACCAACCCGATAGTTAGTAAAAAAAATAGATAAAACATAAAGGAAAGAAAATGGCTAAAAAATTTAAAATCAAAGCAAAAGAGAAAAAAGGTGCTGTTCACGTAAAAGCAATGTTTACTAGTCTAATGGCTGATACAGAAGAAGCTGAAAAGAAACAGATCAAAGCTGAGTACATCAAAAGAATTACAGCTACTGTAAACGATAAATTAGTATTTGAAGCTGATACTAGTGGTTTCATGTCTGAAAACCCACTGCTTAAGTTCTCTTTCACTGGTGCTAAAAAAGGTGATACGATCGTATTTACTACAGTTGACAACCATGATAAAACTCAAACAGGTAAGAAAAAAATTAAATAAAGGAAAAACTATGAAAACTTTACTACTGATCTTAGGATTAACATCGATCTTGGCGGCGGCTGATGGAGCTGCTCTTTATAAAAAATGTGCTTCATGCCACGGAAATACAGGTGAAAAACATGCGCTTAACAAAAGCAAGATCATCAGCGAAATGTCAAAAGAGGAGATCGTTACGGCACTTAAAGGGTATAAAGACGGCTCTTATGGCGGTCCGATGAAAGCACTGATGAAAGGTCAGGTCGCTTCTTACAGTGATGAAGACATTACTACCATTGCCGCATTTATTGCTGCCAATAAATAGTAATCACTGTCCCTTCATCGGGGCGTGACACCACCTCTACGTTAAATCCATACTCTTTAACGATCGAAGCCACAATGTGCAGACCGATCCCAAAACCACCCACACTTTTGTCAAATCGGCTGTAACGTTCAAAGATATGCTCCAGTTTTTCATTCGCTATCCCTTTTCCACTGTCGCTTACTTGCAATTTTGTCTCATCTAACACAATCTCTACCGTACCACCACGCTTATTGTATTTGATCGCATTGGAAAGCAGATTATCGATGATACGGATCATTTTTGTTCTATCGATTGTCAGATGACACGAAGAGAGGTTCTCTGTCACTTCGAGCTGCTTTTGTAAAAAGTGCTCACTAAAGTAAGCAAGACGCTCCTCAACAAGCTCTTGTATGTTCAATAGTTCATCCACAACCGCAAGTTTTTTATGCAGCACAAGATAGGTAAGGTCTTCATAGATCGATGCTATTGTTTTGGCTGAGATGTCGATACGTCGGATCTTTTTGAGTGTCTTTTCATCAAGCAGACTCTCATCAATCGTCTCAACATTGGTCACAATAGTACTCACCGGGGTGTTGAGTTCATGTGTTGTATCTTTAATAAAGTTGTCCAACAGCTCAACTGACTCACGCATTGGACGAATAAAAAGACGTGAAAGCAGCACTCCTAAAGAGAGCAGTGCCACAAAGAGAGCCCCACCATAAAGCAGAAAATTCATCCACACTGCACTCAGCCAAAGCGCATCATCTTTAGTCTCAAAGACCAGAAGCATCTGCTTCATCCCATAAGAACCCATCGCCATAAGAAAATGGATATGTTCGCCTTCTTTATAAATACCGGGCGTAAGCTGTTTAAGCGGCACATCAAAATATGAGACAACCTCCGTACCGCTTTTGGTATAGATAGCCGTATGGTATGCGATATCTTTTGGGAAATTCTCACGCAGTGCACCGGACTCTTTCCACTCCATCAGCCGGGGGATGTAACTCTCTGCTTCGATCTGCATCGAGAGACGGTGGGTTGATAGCATCAACTCTTTAGAGTAGCGATAGTAGATAGTACCGATCAGCGCCAAAATAAAAAAGGCCATCACCCCGTAGAGGAGGACGAAGGCACGAAGTGTTCTGTTTTCAGCGAAACTGATACCCGAGTCGTTTATGCGAGACAATGTTCTCCTTTCCCAAGATCTGACGGAGATGTTTGATGTAGGTACGAAGAGCATCGTCACTTGGCTCTTCGTCAAAACCCCACAACTGCTCTTTGATCACCTCATGCACGATCAACTCACCTCTGCGCTGTATAAACAGTTTAAGCAGACGGCTCTCTATGTCACCCAGAGTTATCATCTTGCCATCTTTAGAGAGCGTCAATGTAGCCGTGTCATAATGAAGACCTTCTCCTAACTCTATTTTGTCAGTATTGTCATGATGGAAATTACGTTTTAGAAGGTTTTCAATACGCAGAAGTAGCTCTTTAAGAGCAAAAGGCTTACGAAGATAGTCGTCAGCACCTCTTTCAAATCCATCTTCTAAATCAGCCAAAGC
>JAUVKK010000117.1 GCA_030596305.1 Helicobacteraceae bacterium
CCGTCGTAGTTGTCAAGCATGTTGACAGTCTCTTTTTCAAGGTCTTTCAACATCTCACCGGCATACTTGGTCATACGTGCTTCCGTATAACGCATTGCTGCCGCGTTATCGCCGTCAACAGAACCGAAGTTACCCTGACCGTCAACAAGTTCCATACGCATAGAGAAGGGCTGTGCCATACGAACAAGTGCATCATAAACAGCAGTGTCACCGTGTGGGTGGTACTGACCGATAACATCACCGACGATACGTGCAGACTTTTTGTACTTTGAACCTGCAGAGAGGTTAAGTTTGTCCATGGCGTACAAAATACGGCGGTGAATAGGCTTAAGTCCGTCACGTACATCCGGAAGTGCACGTCCGATGATAACACTCATCGAGTAGTCGAGATAACTCGCTTTTAGCGTGTCTTCAATATTAATGTTTTCGATATCACTGTGTTCTAACGTGTCGCTCATTAAATTGCCTTCTTTGGGTAAATTTGAGTGATAATACATAAAAATGCCTTAAAGGCACCTCTAAGTGCCGTATAAGGCACAATTTGTATTTTTAAGATTTGTTTAAAAAATGCTAAAAAGCTGTATTTTGGAGATATAGGCCATTTTAACGGAAGATAGAATGTCTAAAGCTTGGCTCCATACAAAGATAATAAAAATGAATACAAGAACTGCCTAAAATTTAAGCACGCTACTGACTGCAAGTCACAATGAGATGACTTATACTACCGCTGATAAAAACTTTCAAGGAGAAAGAATGAAAAAATTCTTATTAGCTCTTCTTCTGCCGACCTTTGCGTTTGCAGCAGATACATTAGATTCAGGTGATACTGCATGGATGATGATCTCAACAGCATTAGTACTGTTGATGACACCTGCCGGTCTTGCACTATTTTATGGTGGTATGACACGTTCTAAAAACATTCTTAATACATATGCAATGGTTGTAGGTGCATTTGTTGTAGGTTTTACTGTTTGGGTAATCGCGGGTTACTCGATTGCATTCGGTACGGCTGATCGCGGACTTAATAAAGTTGTAGGTGGTCTTTCAAATGTCTTTTTAAATAATATTAAATGGACAGACCTTAGTTCAATGGGTGCTTTCCCTGACTTTGTATTTGTTGTGTTCCAAGGTACATTTGCTGCTATCACTGTTGCTATCGCTGCCGGTTCTGTTATTGAACGTATTAAGTTCTCAACATGGTTGGTCTTTGTAGCTATATGGGTTTTAGCCGTATACTCTCCAATCGTACACATGGTATGGGGTGGCGGATTCTTGTTTGATGAAGGTGCTCTAGACTTTGCGGGTGGTACTGTTGTTCACATGAATGGTGGTCTTGCAGGTCTTATTCTTGCTATCCTTGTTGGTAAGCGTGCTAACTATCCAACGACTGCGATGAAACCAGTGAGTGTTATCTTGACTGCTGTTGGTGCAGCGCTTCTATGGTTCGGTTGGTACGGATTTAACGGTGGTTCTGCATTTGGTGCAAACGCGATTGCTGGTCTTGCTTTCTTGACAACGACTATCTCTGCTTCAGTTGCAGCTATCACTTGGATCCTTCTTGAGTGGTTCGTTTACAAAAAACCAACACTTCTTGGTGCTGTAACAGGTCTTATCGCCGGTCTTGTAGCGATCACTCCTGCTGCCGGTTTTGTTGATGTCAGTGGTGCATTCATCATCGGTATCGTTGGTTCTGTCTTTGCATTCTACGGTGTGACGATGTTGAAGAAAAAACTGGGTTATGATGACTCTCTAGACGCATTTGGTGTTCACTTCTTAGCAGGTCTATGGGGTGCTATCGCAACTGGTATCTTCGCTCTTAACGACCAAGACCTTCTATGGGATGGTCCGCTTAAAGAGAGTGGTGACCGTATGGGACAGATCCTTGTTCAGTTTGAATCAGTGATCGTTGTTGGTCTGTTTACTGCTGTCGGAACAGTTGCTGTCTATTACATCGCTGTTCTATTGACTGGTGGTAAGCGTGTTGATGAAGAGCAAGAGTCTATGGGTCTTGACGAATCAGTACATGGTGAGCGCGGATTTAATCTTTAAGATTATCCTTTAGTATAAATCCAAATAGTTGAGAGTATAATACTTTCAATTATTCCAAATTATCAGGAGATAAATTTATGAAAAAAATTGAAGCAGTTATTAAACCGTTTAAATTAGAAGATGTAAAAGATGCACTGGCTGAGATCGGTATTACCGGTATGACAGTAAGTGAAGTTAAAGGTTACGGTCGTCAAAAAGGACACTCTGAGCTTTATCGTGGTGCTGAGTATGTTGTAGACTTCCTTCCGAAGGTCAAGATGGAGATGGTTGTTGCAGCTGAGCAGGTTGATGAAGTGGTTAACACGATCGCCGAAGTTGCTGCTACCGGTAAGATCGGTGATGGTAAGATATTTGTTTCTGATATCGAAAAAATTATCAGAATTCGTACAGGCGAAACAGGTCCAGACGCAATATAAGTTGTAGCTTCGGCGCATCTTGCATCGAACTCAGACCCGCTCGACGTACCAGTGTACGCCTTCGGTCTGAGTTCGGCACAATCTACACCAAGTCTACAACTTATATGACTTTGTAATTTTAATGCTTTCTTTTCAGATGAGCTTTGCCATCTTTTTATAATTCAACATTCAAATATCTACATATTATTTCCCCTAATTTTCAGAAACAATCACCTTTAACCTTGAATTACAATCGCTTTGTATAAAATGACAAAAATGTCGTCAATGCAATAGATGATGAACTTTACAAAAGGCTTCTTGTGCTCGAATCAGATTTTACGTATATTATTGATACCTTCTTTACTATTTTTGCGATGACGTTGATCATCTTTATGGTACCTGGCTTTGCTATGCTTGAAGCGGGGCTTGTCCGTACTAAAAATGTCACCTCGGTTTTGACGATCAACACGATGATCTATGCGGTAGCGTCACTTGCCTTTTTACTCATAGGGTATAAATATGCCTTTGGTTCTTGGGAAAATACAAGTATGAGTATGTGGGCTGCGTTTTTGTTCCAGATGGCCTTTGTCGGTAAGACGGTCAACATTATGAGTGGTGGTGTGAGTGAGCGTGTTCGTATTATTCCTCTGGCCATCTTCACCATGATCATGGGTGGACTTATCTATCCGACTATTGTTAACATCTCTTGGGGTGCTGACTTTTTAGATGGTACGTTCTTGGACCTAAACATGTACGACTTGGCAGGTTCAACCGTTATCCACTCTACAGGTGGTTGGGCGCTCTTAGCCGCTATCATCATCATTGGTGCACGTAAGGGCCGTTATGTAAATGGAAAGATCCGTGTTATTCCTGCATCGAACATTCCGCTTGTTGTACTGGGTGCATTCCTACTTTGGATCGGTTGGTTCGGTTTTAATGGTGGTTCAGTCGGTTCTATCTCTTCTAAAGAGAGTGCTGATGCTGTGGCATTGACGATCATGAACACCAATACGGCGGGCCTTGCCGGTGCGATCATTGCCGGAATCCTAATGTATATCCGTTACCGTCTTTTTGATATTACGATGATCTTGAATGGGGCACTTGGCGGTCTTGTCGCAGTAACAGCCGGACCGGATCTATATGATATGTATACACCTATCTTAGTCGGTGCTATTGGTGGAACCTTGGTTGTCTTTGCTGTACCGATGTTTGATAAGTTCAAACTGGATGACCCGGTTGGTGCGCTTTCTGTTCACCTTGTCAATGGTATTTGGGGAACACTGGCTGTTGGTATCTTTGTGGCAGATGTTTCGTTTATGGACCAGCTTAAGGGTGTTGTCGTTGTAGCGGGGTTTGTTTTCCCTGTTTCATTTTCTGTGCTGTTTGCTATCAATAAAGTTGTTGCATTCAGAGCGCCGGATGATATGCAGGTCGAGGGGATGGATGTCAACGAATGTGGTGTCGAGGCATATCCAGAATTCAAGCGCGCAATCTAGTAAAAGTTCCAGCTTCGGCACAATTTGCATCGGAGTTCACCTCTCAACGCACAGCAGTGCGCCTTCGGGTTCACATCCGATACAACTTACACCAAATCTGAAACTTTTACATGTTCAGTTTTTATGCCGTCATTCCGGGCTTGACCCGGAATCTACGAGTCATTACTTTCAAGTAAGTTCAGGCTCTTTGCATACTTATTAAATCTAATGACACAATCAAAAATCTAAAATTAAGCATCAAAAATCGCAAAGCAAGGCTTTGCTTTGTATAATCCCTCTATGAAAAACCGCAAGCTCAGATCTTTTCTCTATTCTCTTTTTTTACATGGGACAATTGCTTTTGTGGTTGTTGCACTTTTTGTGACGACTAAAAATGAAGAGAAAGTTCCCAAAGAGAAGTATTGTAAGGTGATGC
>JAUVKK010000133.1 GCA_030596305.1 Helicobacteraceae bacterium
GTCAAATTATTTTGCTTCTCTATATTCTATTATTCTGTAGTAATTGAGTATTGTAAGGTCTGTTTCGGGCCCTTCAAATACCCGATTAAAAACAAGGAGAGAATGATGAAAAAGCATTTAACTAAGCTTTCGACTCTTATTTTAGGTACTTCTCTAGCTGCAACAGCTCTGTCTGGTGCAAGTGGTGAACTGCAAAAAGTAATGAAGTCAAGAGGCTTAAGTGAGAACGATGTAATTCGTGCTGCAAAAACTTATATACCGACCGGTGGTAGAAATGAGTTTATTGTATTTAGTTCTGGTGGACAGTCTGGACAAGTGATTGTTTACGGTGTTCCAGGTATGAGAATTTTAAAGTATATTGCTGTATTTACACCTGAGCCTTGGCAAGGTTATGGCTTTGACGAAGGTTCTAAGAAAATTCTTAGACAAGGTAATATCCGTGGTCGTGAGATCAACTGGGGAGACACACACCACCCGGCACTTTCAGAAAAAAATGGTGTATATGATGGTAAATGGTTAGCTATCAATGATAAAGCTAATCCAAGAATTGCTATTATTGATTTAGCGGATTTTGAAACTAGACAGATCGTTGTCAACCCTGTTTTCAAATCAGCTCACGGTGGTGCTTTCTTTACACAAAATAGTGACTATATTATTGAAGCTGCGCAGTATGCGGCACCATTCGATAATAACTATCACCCGATCGAAGAGTACAAAGAGACATACCGTGGTGGTGTGACGATGTGGAAATTCGACAACAAAAAAGGTCGTATTAACGAGAAAGCTTCTTTCACGATTGAAATGCCTCCATATATGCAAGATCTTAGTGATGCAGGTAAGGGTGTTTCAGATGGTTGGGGCTTTACCAACTCATTTAACACCGAGATGTATACTGGTGGTATCGAAGTAGGTATGCCGCCAAATGAGGCTGGTATGTCACGTAACGATACTGACTTCTTACACGTATATAACTGGCGTAAACTTGCAAAACTTGCAGAGAACAAGAAAAATGTAAAAGTTGTTAACGGTCACCGTATCATTCCTATGAGCGTAGCTGTTGCAAACAATGCACTCTTCTTGATCCCAGAGCCAAAGTCACCGCACGGTGTTGATGTCTCTCCTGATGGTGAGTACATCACAGTTTGTGGTAAGCTTGATACTCACGCGTCTGTTTATAAGTGGAGCAAGATCAAAAAACTGATCGCAGCTAAAAAGTATATTGGTAAAGATCCGTACGGTATTCCTATCTTAGATCTTAAATCATCTCTGCATGGTCAGGTTGAACTAGGTCTTGGGCCACTTCATAACCAGTACTCTAACGTTGATGGTGAGATCTATACGTCACTGTATGTTGATTCACAGATCGCTAAGTGGAACTACAAAACGCTTAAAGTCCTGGACAAAGAGAATGTTCACTATAACGTTGGACACCTTTGTGGTATGGAAGGAAAATCTGCTGACCCTCAAGGTAAGTACATTATCTCTCTTAACAAACTAGCTATTGACAGATTTGACAATGTTGGTCCACTTCACCCTCAAAATCACCAGTTGATTGATATCAAGGGTAAAACAATGGATCTTCTTGTTGATATGCCTCTACCTCTAGGTGAACCTCACCAGGCAGTAGCAATTAGAGCTGAAAAACTTCACCCACACGTTAGATACCCGATGGGTACAAACGTTACTACAGGTAAACAGCACATTGGTAAAACATTAGCTGGACAAGAGCGAATTGAGAGAAACGGTAAAAATGTAACTGTATATGCGACGATGGTTAGATCACACATCAATCCAGAGCGTATTACTGTTAACAAAGGTGACATCATTACTATGCACCTTACCAACCTTGAACGTGCTCAAGATGAGACTCACGGTTTTACAGTTGACCACTATAATGTTCATGCTTCTTTAGAACCAGGTGAAACTGCAAGTATCAAGTTCACTGCTGATATTGAGGGTGTTTTCCCTTACTACTGTACAGAGTTCTGTTCGGCACTTCACTTGGAGATGATGGGTTACCTAATGGTTAAAGATCCTAACAAAAAGTATGTTAGTGCTCAGAAACTGAAAATGAAGACGATGACAAAAGCTGAACTTATGGCTGAATATGAGAAGACAGTTGCTGTAAATACTGCTACTGATGCAGTTATTCAGAGTGTTGTCAAGTTCTTGAAAGACAACAAGTTCGGTGATCATAAAGTTGTTGCTGACCTAGTAACCGATGCGTTTGACCAATATGGACAGATCCCGGCACAGAAAAAACTAGCTGACGAAGCACTTAAAAAAGGTGACATTGAAAAAGCCATCCTTTTTGAGAACATGATCTGGCAGCTAATGGTTAAGACGGCAGATGTTGGAATTAGAGCGAAAGATACATTAGTATCACTAATCGCTACTAAGAAGACAGCTGCTCAAGAGCGTGGTGAAAGAGCATTTGGCGAAGGCGGATGTGGTGGTTGTCACGTTATTGGTAAAGTGTCTTCAGGACCAGACCTGACAGGTGTTTTAGAGCGTCATGAAAATGGTGAAAAATGGGTTAAAGACTTCATTATGAAACCAGAGACTATGTATAAAGATCCATATGTTAAAGGTATGATCGATTACTTTAATCTTAAGATGCCTAACCAGCATATGAGTGAAAAAGAGACAAAAGACATTATTGAATACCTTAAGTGGATTGACACTAATGCTAACCTGTTCTAAGAGTTAACACTCTTAGTCTATCAAAAGGGAAGGACTTCGGTTCTTCCCTTTTTTTTTGCCAATATTCTCTATATATTGGTGATAAAAATGAGAAACTTTTAGAGTATTATATTAGGTATAAAAGAGCGAAGATGAGCTTTATTGACACGCGTCAATCTTTAAACCGTTTTAATGTAATACAATATTATCTATATCATAAGTACAAGTTAAATATTGAGGGTCTGATACAGATCTTGAATCGTTAATTTACAAAAAGGAGTGATAATGCATCCAAGTCTACTGAAAGCACGAATATTTGCCGCTTTGGCTTTGATACTTTTAACTGTCGCGTTTACGTTCCCTATGATCGCCTTCCACGGATCAATGAACAAGATCGATGAACAAAAAGGATCTGAGGTCTCAGCATTTGCAACAAGTGTCTGGAACATCTACAACCAAGGTCGCTATAAAAGTGTCACAACGCCAAAAGAGGCGCATAATGATCTGACCAAGATGATCGAATCATCTTCTGAGCTTGGTATGGCATCACTGCCTATCTGGGCGGTTTCACTTGAGGCACCTAACTACCCTAAGGAAGCTTTTCCTGAAGGTATTCCTGTCTTCTTTCACTTTGATGGTTTCAGCGGTGAAGTCCATGAGATGAACACCATTAACCACTATGTCGGGATGGACCCGATGTGGGTAGGTGGTACATTGGAGCGTGAGATCGGTATCTATGCACTTCTGCTGCTCTCTCTGTTTATGATCTACTTTATTGCCTACAATCATAAGCTTGTAAACTTGGTGATGCTGGTTCCGGCATCACTGCCGCTGCTTTTTATTGCTGACTACTCCTACTGGTTATACTGGTTTGGACACAACTTGCATGACTGGGGCGCGTTCAAGATCAAGCCTTTTATGCCGACCGTGTTTGGTGACGGTAAGATCGCACAGTTTACGACACACTCTTACCCGACCATCGGTTTTTATGTGATCGTTGCCATCAGCCTTTTGAGTCTACTTGCATATTTTGCAAAGCAGAAAGCGCTTAAAGAGATGGCAGAGGCGTAAAGGCAGAGTATGTTTAGAGTAGTGATTGTTTCTCTTTTATTACTGTTAAACGTTTCGCAGGCAAATGTCTTGCAAGACGCTATTGACAGAGCACCGGTGGGTTCGACCATAAAACTGCCTGCCGGTGTCTATAAAGGCAATATCACTATAACTAAACCTTTGAGTATTATCGGTCAAGGTGAGGGTGTT
>JAUVKK010000126.1 GCA_030596305.1 Helicobacteraceae bacterium
CCAGTACAGACGTACTGCATCACCACAAGACTCAGCTCCGAAGTCAGCAACGATCAACTTGTTACCACGCTCTGCTGCTTCCTCTTCTGTGATCTCACCCTGGTGTTGAGGGTTGTTCATCAATGTCGTTACTTTGTTTGAATACGCATCCCAAAGAGAAGCGCCTAAAATGTCGTCTTTTGCCATAATGTATCCTTTCTATCTAATATTTTTTAGTGGTGGTGAAGTTCGCACTCTTGAACTTCGCCGCCTGGAGTTGGTTGTACTTTTGCAAATGAAGATGAGATCGCACGAAGACGTGTTACTGCATCTCTAAAGTGGTTGATAACATAATCGACCTCTTCATCTGTAGTGAAACGGCTAAGGCTCAAACGGATACCCGTATGTGCCAACTCATTGTCAGCACCGATCGCCAACATAACCGTATTTGCTTCTAAGTCTTCTGATGCACAGGCCGAACCTGTTGATGCACCGATCTGACCGTTGTTAAGGTCCCAAAGCATACCTTCACCCTCAACCCCGCGGATCGAGATAAGGATCGTGTTTGGTGTACGGTTTGAACGATCACCAACTGTGAATGTCTCAGGAATCGTCTCTAAAAGAGCATCTTCCAGGCGGTCACGCTGTCCAGCGATCTTAGCCATCTTCTCTTCGATGTTCTGAGTAGCAATTTCCATTGCTTTACCCATTCCAATAATAAATGGAACATTCAATGTACCTGAACGACGTCCACCCATATGCTCACCACCATGCATTAACGGTGTAAGCGGCTGAGAATCTTTAATATAAAGAGCACCGATACCTTTTGGTCCGTGGAACTTGTGCGCGCTCATTGACATAAAGTCAACGTTTACTGCTTGCATATCAACCGGGATCTTACCTACAGCTTGTACACCGTCTGAGTGAAAAAGAACACCTTTTTCTTTACAGATCTCACCGATCTCAGCAATTGGGAAGATCATACCTGTTTCATTGTTTGCCCACATAATAGAGACAAGGGCTGTCTTTTCAGTGATAAAACTTTTAACCGTATGCGCTTCAACAATACCCTGCTCATTAACTGGAAGGTAAGTGACTTTGACACCTTGGTCTTCTAAAAACTTACAAGTAGAGAGAACTGACGGGTGCTCGATCTCTGTTGTAACGATGTGGTTTTTGTCGCCATTAACGATCTTGTCCAGCCATACTGACTGTAAAACCCAGTTGTTTGACTCAGTTGCACATGATGTGAAGATGATATCATCAGCATCCGCAGCATTGATCGCTGTGTAAACTTGGTCGATCGCATGTGAGATCGCAGGGTGAGAAGAGGTACCAAACTTGTGCAGTGAGTTCGGGTTACCGTACTGCTCACTGAAGAATGGGATCATCGCTTCTGTTACCTGAGGGTCTACCATTGTTGTAGCATTGTTATCCATATAAACTTGCATATTTTTCCCTCGATAATGATTATTGATTTAAATAGGACAATATTTATCCTAATTCGATGGTGAATAATAATCTATGCGTTGTTATAGCTTGCTTAAGGTTTCTTTATACTGTTTATGCTTTAAGAATTAAAGATAGTAGATTGATAGTGCGATCGTATCTCGCTTAGCGAGACTCAGCTTGACAGACCTTGTTTCGCCCACCCTCTTTTGCCTTGTAGAGTGCACTGTCTGCACGAGTCATGGCTGCATCAAAATTCTGCTCATCTCTTAACACCTCCGAAACACCTATGCTGATGGTGAAACGAAGTTCTATCTCATCCCCCAGTGTAAGCAGCAGTTTTTCAACTTCACTGCGCAGCGTCTCAGCCAGAGAGAGCGCACCATCAACACCAGTCTCAGGAAGAAGAATAAGAAACTCCTCGCCACCGAGACGAAAGATCACGTCACTTGTTCGCGTATGCTTTTGCAATGTCTGTGCCAGTTTGATAATGACATCATCACCCACCTGATGACCATAAGTATCATTCACATTTTTAAATTTATCAATATCCAACATCACAACAGCAAGCTTGGAGTTGTTGCGACGCATCAACCCTAAAAGATGCTGTGTGATCTCTGAGAGATAGCGTCGATTGTAAAGTTTAGTCATCGGGTCTGTCAAAGCTTGACGTTCAAGCTCATCTCGAGAAGAGGAGAGACGCTTTATCAGCGTTTTCACCCTAAAGAGCAAGAGGATAACAATAAGTATCATTCCAACATAATAGAGAGAGTTGATATAGATGTCGATCTTGTTTTTAATATAGTAGAGCTTCCAGGGTGTATTCTCAAACTGTTTGACATAGAGATAATCACCACCCACGCTAACAAGTTCTCCATTGGTCACTTCACCTGCCAAGACCTCAGAAGGTAAAAGCTGCTTTACCTGGTTGATCACCTTAGCGTTATATCCATCAAGACCGCTTGCTGCAACGACCTCTCCTTTACTGTTGACAATGACATAAGTTCCGCCATAGAGATTTTTACTCTCTAAAAAAGCACTCTCCTTCTCAACTGCGATGTCCATATTAACACTGCCCAGGAAGCCATCTTTATCATAAAGAGGATGACCTATCGTCACCAGGATCTTCTCTTTGCGTAGACATTTATGCAGAGGCGTCACAAAGAGTTTACTCTCTGGATTAAGTACCGGTGTAGCTAACAGCCACTGCGGACGCTTCAACATTGCAGCACTCCACATAAACTGGTCAGACCAGATATATGGATAACTTGTAGAAAAACGGTTTTTTGAGGCGTAATAGATCCTGACCGTATTGCTGTTCAGACGCTTGATAATCGCAAAATATTTAGTCAAAGCCAAAGAGGTCGCCATCTCATGCACCACTTTTTTAGAGTCTTCTATACCGCCAAAACCTGTCAAGTTGGAGAGAGCAGGATTATCAAGCACAAAATCACCTTGTACATTAACCTCATGCACTTGCGAAACGATCTTGTGATCTATCTGCCTATTTTTGTAGATCTCACCAGCAGTTGCATGCAGCGACATAATGGAACCGACACCCGTCTTAATACGTGTCTCAAATTCACTCGCCGTATTCTCAACCTCGGTATTTATGCTCTCTCTTTGACTCTCTATCGTTTGATACGCAAGCCAAACCATCGCAATAAAAAGCAGCCCGATCAAGATATTGATGTAAAAAGCTTCTTGATTAAATCTTTTTTCTTTGTTCAAACTGTCCCTCATAAACTATAAAACATATCTTTTTGTATATTCTACACCAATAATTTATTTAGTCGGTTAATTTCGAAAAGAAAACATCATGAAGCAAGACTTTGAAAAAACAATATATTTGATTAGGAGTCATACAAAAAGCAAGACTTTGAAAAAAGTCGTAGATTTGGTGCAGGTTGTGCTGAAGTAGTGATCCCGAAGAAAGAAAATTTTAAAAAAGTAATAGATTTGGTGTAGGTTGTGCGAAATGTTTGACCGACTGCGCACTAGTGTGCGCCGAGAGTCAAACTTTTGTGTAAGATACGCCGAAGCTATCTCTTTTTTTGTTCTTTTTGCATTCGTTTATACTCTTTTTCGAACTTCTTACGCCGAGCATAAGACAACTTCTCAATAAAAAGCTTGCCTTGAAGGTGGTCGATCTCATGTTGAATAGCAATACTCAAAAGCTCATCAGCCTCTAAAGAGCATTCAACACCATGACGATCCTGGTAAGTAATACCGATCGTCTCAAAACGTTCTACATCTTCATAAAACTTCGGCACACTCAGACAGCCCTCTTGATAGACCGTTGTTCCTTCACTATGCGTCATAGTTGGGTTAATGATCTCAAGAAGGTTGTCTCTAGTCTGAGTACCCTCTTCATCATCATTTGGAAGGTTGATGATAAGCACATCAATGGCACGATCGACCTGGATCGCTGCAAGACCGATACCATTGGTCTCGATCATCGTCTCATACATATCATCTAAAAAGGTATGTAGATCGGCCGTGAAATCGGTGACGGGGGCAGAGATAAGTTTAAGGCGTTTGTCGGGGTAGGTTACAATTGGAAGGATCATAGTTGTTCTTTAAAAGAGAAGCTTATTCGCTCTTCTCTTTCTTAGTCAGTACTTCATCGATCAGACCATAATCCAATGCTTCTTGAGCACTCATAAAGTAGTC
>JAUVKK010000204.1 GCA_030596305.1 Helicobacteraceae bacterium
TTACTTGAGGTCAGTTTGGTGTCCATGACCCCATTTACACTACGATAAAGCGGAATCCCATCTTCGACAAACTCCGTGGCTTTCGAATCCAGACCACGAAATGAGATCGCACTCTCACCGATGATATCAGATGTAACACTAAACGCAACGTCTCGACCTAAGCGCTCCTGAACAGTAATACTATATGTCTTTTCAGCCTCATCTTGGCTAACCACATAACTACCTATTGGCAGTGCTATCTCATCAACTTCTATAGCATCAAGGGTTATTGATTCAGCAGACATGAGTGTACTGAACAGGGCAAGAGAGAGTCCAATTTTCATACGATGATATACCCTTCTCCTATTCGGTTCTCAACGATATCAACAGGTATTTTTTTACGTAGACGATTTATAAGCTGACGGAGCGGTGGTTTATAGTTATCTATACCCCATATCGTCATTTCGATCTTCTCATTTGGCACAACTCGACCTCGGTTATCCAGAAGCAGCAGTAAAAAAGTGTTCTCTTGTGAAGTAAGTGGTATCTGTTCCTCTTTGTAGAGTAGCTGCTGAGCTTCTTTCTCATAAAAGATCTCATCTCCCAACGCTATCTTGTCAACACTGTGGGTAAAGGCTTTTATCTTTAACTCCAACTCTTTGATGTCAAACGGCTTTTTAAGATAGTCACTGCATCCACTGGTGTAAGCTTTAGTGACCATGGCCATGTCAATCGTTGCACTGATCATAATGACAGGAGTATGAGGATAAAGGGTGCGGATATGTTCAAGTATAGCAATACCGTTGATCTCAGGTATATCAATGTCGACAATAAAAAGGTCATAGCCTGAGCCAACAGCGTCAATAGCCTCAAGGCCATCTAAAAACCCATCGATCTTAAAACCTCTGCTGCTCAGATAACTCCTGATCGTCTTGTTTAACAGATACTCATCTTCTACCAGCATTAGCTTCATCAACACACCCTCTCAAAATTCTAAGATATTATAACGAGATGGTGTAATAATAGTGTCACAGGGCTGATAAGAAAAACTTCAAACTAAAACCTGTCACGAAGTAGAGGCGCTATCTCTACGATATCAAGTATTGACTGGTTAGAATCTATACTCTAATTTAACCCCGGCATACTCTTTATTATCGATGATATTATTATGTTTGAGAGGTGGCGTATACGTTGCTGACATCGAAACATTTCTAGTGACTTTTTTCTCTATCACTTTAATAGAGATATTGTCAACCGGCCTTTTCTGCACTCCGGCTAATGCATGTAAACGCTTTTCATCTTCACTTAGAGGTTTGTATCCATTTTCGATACTTTTTGAAGCTTTAGCTGTAACTTCACCAACACTTTCTATAAAAGAAACCGCTTTTACTTGAATGATCAATAATAAAATTGTTAATAGTGTTTTCATACCTAGGATTGTAACTATTTTTGATAAACAAACAGTAAACCTTTAGCCATATAGACTAAAGAAAGATGATACTGTTTGCATTATTGTTTTTTCTTTGTTAAAATTCCCGAAATTTAAATATATTAAGGATTTAACTATGGCAAAGCATCAGTTTCAAACCGAAGTCAATCAACTTTTACAACTTATGATCCACTCTCTCTACTCAAACAAAGAGATCTTTCTACGTGAGCTCGTCTCTAACGGCTCAGACGCAATGGACAAGCTCAACATGCTTGTTCTTACTGATGATGAATACAAGGGTGTAGCATTCGATCCTCGTATCGAGATCGCTCTTGACAAAGAGGCTAAGACACTGACGATCAGTGACACAGGTATTGGTATGAACGATGAAGACCTTGTTGCTAACCTTGGTACGATCGCTAAGTCAGGTACAAAAGCCTTTATGGAGAACCTATCTGGCGATCAGAAGAAAGATTCTCAGCTTATCGGTCAGTTCGGTGTCGGTTTCTATGCTGCATTTATGGTGGCTGACAGAGTCGAAGTAACGTCTAAAAAAGCGGGCGAAGAGAAAGCGTACAAGTGGATCTCTGCAGGTGACGGCGAGTATGAGATCGAAGATGCTGAAAAAGCAGGACACGGTACATCGATCACAATGCATCTTAAAGATGACGATGCCGAGTTTTTAGAGACACAACGTATTGAGAGCATCATCCAAAAGTACTCTAACCACATCCCTTTCCCTATCTTTATGGACAAAGAGAACTTTATCCCTGCCGAAACAGATGACGAAGGTAAAGAGACTAAGCCATCATCAACAGAGATGAAAAATGAGCAGATCAACAAAGCCTCTGCCCTCTGGACGATCTCTAAGTCAGAACTTAACGATGATGACTATAAAGACTTCTACTCAAGCATCGCTCACGACTCCACTGAGCCGCTAGCTTGGATGCACAACAAGGCTGAGGGTGCTGTCGAGTACACAACACTTTTCTATGTGCCGTCAAAAGCACCGATGGACATGTACCGTGTTGACTATGCACCGGGTATCAAGCTATACATCAACCGTGTATTTATTACTGACGATGACAAAGAGCTTATGCCTACTTACCTGCGTTTCTTGCGCGGTGTTATTGACTCTGCTGACCTTCCACTAAACGTCAGCCGTGAGATCCTTCAGTCTAACCCGGTAATGAGCAAGATCCGTAACGCATCAGTCAAAAAAGTACTTTCTGAACTTGCCAAGATGATGGAAAAAGACAGTGCTAAGTACAACGACTTCTACGCTGAGTTCGGTAATGTTCTTAAAGAGGGTCTCTACTCTGACATGGGTAACAAAGAGCGTATTTTGGAGCTTCTGCAGTTCAACACGATCAACTCTGAAGAGAGAACAAACATTGCTGAGTTTGTTAAGTCTGTTGATGAAGAGAAAAAAGAGATCTACTACATCACAGGTAAGATGGCACTCGGTATGCTTAAAAATTCACCTACGCTTGAGCGT
>JAUVKK010000112.1 GCA_030596305.1 Helicobacteraceae bacterium
GTCGGTGGCGGGGCCGGAGGTATTATGGCACTTGCCCGTCTAAACTCAGCCCTGAGAAACCCAGACATCACGATCATCGCACCCAATGAGCTTCATATCTATCAGCCTGGTCAAGTCTTTCAGGCAGCCGGACTTTACCTTTATGATGATCTTATTAAGCCAAACAGCGACTTTATTCCCGACAATGTAAACTGGATCAAAGATGAAGTTGAACGTTTTGATCCGGAGGAGAACTTACTTGTCACACGCAGTGGAGAAAAAGTCAGTTATGACTACCTTGTAGTTGCAGCAGGTATTGACTACCATTATGACTGGATCAGAGGGCTAAAAGAGGAGGATATCGGTACAAAAGGTATCTCTAGTGTCTACCTTAGCAACTTGGAGAAAGGGACAACAGACGGCGGGTCTATTACCTGGGACTGGTTTAATCAACTCAAGCAGGCTTCCGCCACCTCTGAGAAAAAACCACGTGTTATCTATACACAGCCTGCAACAGCTATAAAATGTGGTGGCGCACCACAAAAGATCCTCTACCTCTCTGCTGATCATCTTAAAAAAGATGGCCTCTCTGCTGAGTATACCTTCGCAACTGCCGGAGGAACACTTTTTGGTCAAAAGCCGATAGCCGAATCACTTGCAGAAGTTCAAAAGCGTTATAACACCATCGCCAACAAGTTCAGACACAACCTTATCTCGATCGACAAATATGCAAAGATCGCGACCTTTGAACACACCTATGAAATCCAGGGGGAGTATGATGAGGAGCTCGAAGAGTATGATACTATCACCAAACGCGAACTGGTCGAACTTGAGTATGACTTCATCCATATTGTCCCACCGATGACAGCAGCCAAAGCGGTTCATGAGTCAAAACTTGGTTGGCAAAAAGGTACCGGTAAAGGGTGGTTAGAGGTCGATAAAGAGAGTCTGCAACACCGCCGTTACAAAAATGTGTTTGGTATTGGTGATGTGTGTGGTATTCCTATGGGCAAGACGGGTGGAAGCGCACGTCATCACGCCCCTATTATGGTCGAAAACCTTCTTGCAGAGATGCAAGGTCAAACACTTAAAGAGAAGTTCGATGGGTATACGGTCTGTCCACTGAAAGCGGGATATGGTGAGATCATTATGGCCGAGTTCAACTATGATGGACTGGCACCATCAATCCCGTTTTTAGCACCTGAAAACCCAAGTCGCCTTTGGTGGTTCTTTGATCTGCATATGTTGAAGAGTATGTATTGGTATTTGATGATGAGGGGATTAATGTAATCATCACCTAGCAGAGTACTCTACTCTGCTCTTATCTAAACACTCTACTCACTACTCTATCTGATATTATTTTTTGACTTTTTCTCTTTTATAACAACATTTATATTTCTTTCTCCCTAACTTTTTAATTACTTCATATCACGAGGGTGTTAGAAGTCACTAATAGTTCAACTATAGATAAAGAAGTAAAATAAATTAAATAACAGAAAAAGAGTCTAAAAAAGTTTCAGATTTGGTGTGAGTTGTGCCGGATGTGAACCCGAAGACGTACATCGGTACGTTGAGAGGTGAACTCCGGTGCAAATCGCGCCGAAGCTGAAACTTTTTAGCTTAAGCCTGCTGCTTCCATACTCTTAACTTGATAGTCTGTGATCAACGGATCAATGATCTCTTCAAGAAGACCACCTTGCATGATCTCATTAAGACGGTAAAGTGTCAAGGTAATGCGGTGATCAGAGATACGGTTTTGCGGGTAGTTGTAGGTACGAATACGTCCACTACGGTCACCCGTTCCAACCTGCTCATTACGCGCAGCACTATCTTTTGCCTGTGCTTCTTGCATTTCAAGATCATAAAGACGGGCTTTGAGAACTTTCATCGCCTTATCTTTGTTTTTGTGTTGAGACTTCTGGTCCTGGTTGGTTACAACAAGGCCCGTCGGAAGGTGCGTTATACGGACGGCAGAGTCAGTAGTGTTAACTGACTGCCCGCCATTTCCGGATGCACGCATCACATCGATCTTAAGATCAGTCGGATCGATCTCGACTTCAACATCATCAACCTCAGGCATTACCGCAACAGTGATCGCAGAGGTGTGGACACGCCCCTGAGACTCTGTTGCCGGAACACGTTGAACACGGTGGGTACCACCCTCGTATTTCAAACGGCTGTAGACCTGCTCACCTTTGATCAGAGCGATAAGTTCTTTATACCCGCCTGCATCAGACGGACTCGTACTCATCAACTCGATCTTCCAACCTTTAAGATCAGCATAGCGTGTGTAGGCGTTAAATAGATCGCCTACAAAGAGTGCTGCCTCATCTCCACCGGTACCTGCACGAAGCTCGACAATAATATTGCGCTCATCATTAGGGTCTTTAGGAATAAGGAGTTTTTTGATCTCATCTTCAATAACTGATACTTGAGGTTCAAGTTCACGGAGCTCTTCTTTGGCAAGTTCACCAAGTTCGGCATCTGAAAGCATTGCTTTGTTATCGTCGATATCTGAAAGGAGAGCTTTATACTCTTTGGTTTTCTCGACGATAGACAAAATACCTGACTGCTCTTTAGAAAGTTCAGTCATGCGTTTAATGTCTGAAGCGACGTCCGGTGAGCTAAGTAGCTCAGTCAGTTCGTCGTAACGTTCGAGAAAAGGGGTTAGTTTATCTGCTAACATCAAAAGGGTTACTACCCTTAGATAGCGTTAACAGCTTGGTGAAGGCGGCTTACTTTACGAGCAGCAGTCTCTTTTTTCAAAAGACCTTTGCTTACAAATTTGTGGATCTGCTGGTTAGCGATCTTAAATGCTGCAGTAGCTTCTTCTTTGTTACCTTCATCAATTGCAGAACGAACTGCTTTAACGATGTTTTTTAGACGTGTGCGATAGAATCTGTTACGTTCAGTACGTGTTTCAGTCTGACGGATTCTCTTCAATGCTGACTTGTGATTTGCCATTTGCATTATCCTTGTTATAATAAAATTTGAGGTAGAATATTAGCTTAAATATAATTAAAAGCAAGTTAAAGATATTAAAGAACTATTATTAAGGTGGAAAAATGAAATTATTTGGAACAGATGGGGTCCGCGGCGAAGCGGGAACTTTCCTGACGGCTTCGCTTGCAATGAAGGTTGCCATGGCCGCAGGTATCTACTTTAAAGATAGTTCAAAAACCAATCGCATATTGATCGGAAAAGACACACGCCGAAGCGGCTATATGATCGAAAACGCCATTGTCAGCGGCTTGACAGCCGTTGGTTATGATGTTATCCAGATCGGTCCAATGCCAACACCTGCAATCGCTTATTTAACTGAGGACATGCGTTGTGATGCTGGAATCATGATCTCTGCAAGTCATAACTCGTTTGAAGACAACGGCATTAAATTTTTTGACGAACATGGAAATAAATTTTCCGAAAAGATCGAAGCCAAGATCGAAAAAATTGCGCAAGATGATGCTAAACTAAATGCTGCAGCCGTTACCGGTAAAGAGATCGGTAAGGCAAAACGTATTGATGATGTCATCGGTCGTTACATCGCCCAACTTAAAAACTCGTTTAGTAAAGAGTATTCACTTCAAGGGATACGTGTCGTCTTAGACACCGCCAATGGCGCCGGTTATAAAGTCGGTCCGACCGTTTTAGAAGAACTTGGAGCAGAAGTGATCGTCTTGCACGATAAACCCGATGGTTTTAACATCAATGAAGATTGTGGCGCCCTGCATCCCAAAGATGTGAAAAGAGCAGTAGTCGAGTACCGTGCCGACATCGGTTTTGCTCTTGACGGCGATGCTGACCGTATTGTGGTTGTTGATGAAAAAGGAGACGTGGTCGATGGCGATCATCTTCTTGGTGCTTTAGGTCTTTACCTTAAAGAGAGCGGTCAGCTTCAGGGCGACGGCATTGTTACCACGGTTATGAGCAACCAGGGTCTTGAAGATTTTATACAAAAGAACGGGATGAACCTGTATCGCTCCAACGTTGGTGACAAATATGTTTTAGAGATCATGAAAGCCCAAGGCATTAACTTCGGCGGTGAACAGAGTGGCCATGTTATTATGCAAGACTATGCCAAAACAGGTGATGGCCTACTCTGTGCATTACAGGCACTTACACTGGTTCTAAACAGTAAAAAGAGTGCCTCTGAAGTCTTACGACCGTTTAAGCTCCACCCTCAAAAACTGGTCAACCTAAATATTAAAGAGAAAAAACCGCTCGAGAGTATTATCGGCTTAGATGAAAAATATGCAGCGCTCGACAAAGCACGTATTCGTCATCTTGTACGTTATTCAGGAACAGAGAACAAACTACGTATACTGCTGGAAGGAAACGATGCAGAAGTCATGGAAAAAGCAATGGATGATCTGACAGACTTTTTCAAGAAAGCACTCAATGGCTAAATCACTTCTCATTCTAGCCCTCTCTATGGTCGGCATCTTTATTGTCGATCAAGGGATCAAAGAGTTTTTTATCCTTAAAGCGATGGAGATCTATTCTCTGCCGCAAGAGGCACTCTACAA
>JAUVKK010000193.1 GCA_030596305.1 Helicobacteraceae bacterium
TGTCAGGAAGTGCTGATACTGATGTTACTTTCAGAGGTCTTTACGGCGGAGTTACAGTAAAGTTTTAGGTCTCTTAGAGGGCTTGTTCTTACCCATATAACGGGTATCAATAATAGCCACCTCATTTTCTAGCCAGATACCAAATTGCGCATAGACACGTGTTTGTGCCAATTCCATCAGTGTAATAGCATCTTCGAAGGTCCCTTTGCCAAGGTTGACCATGAAGTTGGCATGTTTGTCACTAAAGGCCATATCGCCGATACGATGTCCCTTAAGACCTGCCTCTTCGATAAGCCGTCCTGCAAAATCACCTTCAGGGTTTTTAAAAAAACTGCCGGCGCTTGGATCATGGGGCTGGTTGGCACGCATCTGCCTGAACATATCGATCTTACTCTCATCAAACCCTTTCTCTATCTCAAAAATGCCTTCAAAAGCGACCTTAGTGATATTGGTGCTCCGGTAGCCGTATTCGATATCACCGAGAAGACGGTACTCATCTTTAAAGTAGACCATATGAAGGTGATTAAAGATCTCATAATCCTTCAGGCCGGCATTCATCTGCAACATACCCCCTAAAGTACCCGGAAGATGGGCAACAAACTCAAAGTTGGCAATGTTGTTTTTCTTGCAGAAAGAGACGATCTTACCCCCGGGTGTCGCTGCACCTATATGGAGTTTGTTGTTGATGATCTTGATGTAGTCAAAGGCCTTGGAAAGTTTCATCAAAGGCGGGTGTTGGGGGCCGATTAGAAGATTGTTTGCACTGCCGATAAGGTAGGCGCCATCGGGATACTCTTGACTGTCAATCATATAAACATCAGTAACGGGGCCAACACGAATGGAGCTGAATTTCGAGAAGTCGATTGTTTTATAAAGACTGATGGTCGCTCCTTTTTCCTATGAGTCAGTGGGCAGAGATGAGTGCTTTAGCTTTCTCGCAGCGTGGTGTACTCTCTGGGAATGAGATAATCTTCGGCTTTAATAAGTGTGTCGTAAAAACCGTGTTCAGCGCCGAGTTCGTAAAGCTTGTCAATGGCTTTGAGTTGGAGAGGGCTGAGCTCAACCGAGTCATCATTGGCATAAAGTTCCAGGTACTTGTCCAAAGTAGCTCCTTCGATGCGCACCAGGTTCTCTTTGACAAGGCGGTCGCAGAGCTCCTCTTTTCTGTCACGAGCCACTTTAACAGCTTCAGTCAGAGTCTCTTCGTAAGCGATAGCTTTAGTCAGTGGAAGGGAACGACGGATCGCCATACCGCCAAGTGGCAACGGCAGCTCTTTACCGGCAAGCTCCTGCCAGATGTCCCACATCTCACGTTCGACCTCGAGCTCGTCTCCAAAGGTCAAAATACTTTCATGGATCAGGACACCTGCATGGACTTGACCGCTTCTTACCGCCTCTTCGATCTCCAAGAAGTCCATATAGACTGGACGTGCTTCCGGATATGCAATACGAAACAGCATGGCGTTGGTTGTGTACTTACCGCTAAGAGCTACTTTAAAGTTGCGTTTTAGTGTTTTGTCTTTGCGTCTGATGAGCTTGGGACCGTAACCCTCGCCAAAACTGACAGCCGTGCGAAGGAGGGCATAATCTTCTCTAATATGAGGGTAAAGTGCAAAGCTTATAGCGGAGATATCGTAGGTGCCTTTGAGGGCTTCGACATTGAGTGTCTCAATGTCGAGAGGGATGTTGTCAAACTCAACGTTATCTTGTGTTACCCAGCCAAATTTGATGGCATAGTACATAAAAATATCGTCAGCATCCGGGGAGTGTGCAATTAACATTTTTTTCAAAAAAAGTCCTAATAAATATGTCTAAAAGTAATGTTGATTTTAACCAAAGAACGCTAAAATTACGCACTATTGTGGTTTTAATAGTTTAGTTCAAAAAATATGTCAATATGCAATTAAATAGGTCTATTTATTGCAAAATGACATAGAATGCAGATAAATAATTTAGATGGCAGAAGCTGTCGTGTAAGAGGATTACAAAATGGACGCAAATAAACAAAAATCACTAGACCTGGCAATGAAACAGATCGATAAAGCCTTTGGTAAAGGGGCGCTTATGCGCCTTGGCGACAAAGATTTCGAGCCAATCGAAGCGATCAGTACAGGTTCATTGGGCCTTGATCTTGCTCTAGGTATAGGTGGCGTTCCTAAAGGTCGCGTGGTAGAGATATATGGTCCGGAGAGTTCAGGTAAGACAACATTGTCACTACAGATAACAGCAGAGTGTCAAAAAGCAGGTGGCATATGTGCCTTTATTGATGCAGAACATGCTCTTGATGTTATTTATGCCAAGAACCTGGGTGTTGATGTTGATAATCTTTTGGTTGCACAGCCGGACTACGGTGAGCAAGCACTAGACATTGTTGAGACGATCGCCCGTTCGGGTGCAGTAGATCTTATTGTTATTGATTCAGTTGCTGCATTGACACCAAAGGTAGAACTTGAAGGTGAGATGTCAGATCAGCAGGTCGGTGTTCAGGCACGTCTAATGTCTAAAGCACTTCGCAAACTGACGGGTGTTCTGCACAAGATGAACTGTACGGTTATCTTTATCAATCAAATCCGTATGAAGATTGGTATGATGGGGTATGGTTCACCTGAGACAACAACAGGTGGAAATGCATTGAAGTTCTATTCATCAGTGCGTATTGATATCCGTCGTATCGCAACATTGAAGCAGGCAGAAGCGCCGATCGGTAACCGTACTAAAGCCAAGATCGTTAAAAACAAGGTCGCTCCACCGTTTAAACAGGCGGAATTTGACATTATGTTTGGTGAAGGTATCTCTAAAGAGGGAGAACTTTGCGATTATGGTGTAAAATTAGACATCATAGACAAAAGCGGCGCTTGGTTCTCATATGGTGACCAGAAACTTGGTCAAGGCCGTGAGAAAGTAAAAGAGAAATTCAAAGAGGACCCGGCACTTGCTGCAGAGATCGAAAACAAGATCAAGCAGGCAATGGGAATCAGTACCATGATGGACATGGATAAACAAGAAGTAGAAGAGGTAGATACATGATATTTATAGACAACGTTAGTGCAATGGAAGTAATGGATT
>JAUVKK010000077.1 GCA_030596305.1 Helicobacteraceae bacterium
CCATACTTCTCAGGCTCACGTGTTGCATAGATCAGTTTAACAATATACGCAGTCACCGCATCATCGATGTGAACTTTTTGCACCTCATCGCGCATCGCGATAATATCTGTTGATGAAGCCACCTGGTCAATCACGCCAAAGTTACGATTAGCCACACGGTTGACAATTTCGATCTCTTCATCAAAACTGTTGTAGTCTACATTGACCTTCAACATAAAACGGTCAAGCTGTGCTTCTGGGAGTTGGTAAACACCCTCTTGGTCAACCGGGTTCTGTGTTGCCAAGACCAAAAATGGTTCATCAAGCTTGAAAGTATCTTCCGCAATAGTGATCTGCTTCTCCTGCATCACTTCCAAAAGTGCAGACTGTACCTTCGCCGGAGCACGGTTGATCTCATCTGCCAACAGGAGGTTTGTAAAAGCAGGTCCGTGCTTGATCTTAAAGGTTCCCTCTTTCTGGTCATACATCTCCGTACCGACAATATCACTAGGAAGAAGGTCAGGTGTAAACTGCACCCGTTTAAAGTCAAGTCCAAGCGCTTTAGCCAACGCATTAATAGCTGTTGTCTTTGCCAGTCCCGGTACACCCTCGACCAGTATATGTCCATCACTGATCAGCCCGATCAACATCGCATCGATCAGCTCTTCCTGGCCGACCATGACCTTTTTGACTTCGAGTTTAATAGCATCTATTTTTGCTTTCAAGACTATCCTTTTGTGACATACATTATGTATAAATTAGAGCCATTATAATCGCTCATCGTTAATCTTCAGTAAATATCTCTGCAGCTTATCATCAAGCCCAAGACAAGATGCTGTTAATAAGTAAAAACTACTCACCCATCACTGTCATAACGATCTCACGAGAACCACCGTAATCACGATGTTCTCCCAGGTAGATTCCCTGCCAGGTCCCAAGGTTAAGCCTACCGTTTGTTAAAGGAACAGTCACTGAACTACCAAGAAGTGAGGCTTTTAGATGCGCAGGCATATCGTCGGAACCTTCGTAGGTGTGAATAAAGTAGGCTTTATCATCACAGGTCTCATTCACAAAGGCCTCCATATCTGTTCGTACAGAGGGATCAGCGTTCTCATTGATAATCAGTGAGGCACTGGTATGTTTAATAAAAATGTGCACAATACCGTTTTGAAGTGCGCATGAACCCAAGGCATCTTCTATCTCATCTGTAATAAGGTGGAACCCACGCCTAAAAGGTCTTAATCGCAACGTTATCTGGAACATACTCTCTCATTTTAAACCTGTCTATAAATCATTGATCTATTTTCTCATTAAAGTGCTGAATATCTGTAAAGAAGCAAACATACTTTTACATTTAGTATACATACCTCCGGCTTGGATACTATTTTCATCTATTGTGAACAATATCAAACAAAAGTTGGTTATCATAAGAGAAAAATAGTTATTACCATAAAAAAAGAGAGGGTGAGAGAATGCATGCATTAGACAGGTTTATCATCTTATTGCTGCTCACTTTTTTATCTCTTTTAGCAAATGAAGCACCCTCTGCCCAAAATGACTTTTTTCTTTTTGGTTTTTTCGGTCTTTTATTGACAGTCATCATCTTAATTCGCCAGCTGTTCATCATGAATAAAAGAAATAAGCTGGAGCATCAGCAAGAGCATCAGACCTATGAAGATGCCATCACACGTGTCCAGAACGAAGCTGTTGAAGCCGAACGTGTAAAAGATACCTTTTTAGCCAATGTCAGCCATGAGACGCGAACACCTATGAATGCTATTATCGGCCTGAGTCATATTCTCCTTCAAAGCGACCTTGATCATGCTCAAAAGACAAATATCTCCAAGATTAAGCGTTCTGCCGAGCACCTTTTGGCGATCACTAATGACATTCTGGATTTTTCAAAGATAGAAGCCGGAAAACTGGATATCAACAACGTTAATTTTGAGTGCCGTCAGTTTTTCAGTGATCTTGCTGACATGATGAGTATCCAGGCTGTTGAGAAAAAACTGGATCTTATTTTTGATGTTTCACAAGAGGTGCCGGACTCACTTATCGGGGATCCTCTACGCATCAGCCAAGTCCTCATCAACCTGATCAACAATGCCATTAAGTTTACCGATCAAGGTGAGATCATTTTGCATGTCAGTGTGGTAGAACATGAGAGCAACAACTATCAGATACGGTTTGAGGTAGAAGATACAGGTATTGGACTGACGGAAGAGCAGATGTCCAGACTCTTCCAGGCTTTTGATCAGGCGGACAACAGTATAAGCCGAAAGTATGGCGGAACAGGTCTAGGACTGGCAATATCTAAAGAGCTTGTAGAGAAGATGGGTGCGAAGCTCAAGGTCAAAAGCACTTTCAGGGGAGGAAGTACCTTCTACTTCTCACTTCCGCTAAAGACATCTGAGAATGATCTAAAAGCGGAGTATCGGCATATTGAACGTATTTTGATCAATAAAACTGTTCTTATCCTTGAGAGTAATCAATATACTGCACGAATACTCTCTAACATACTTTTACGCTATAAGGCTCTGCCTAAAACAGTCACCTCTCTTGATAACATGTATGATCAGTTAGACAAAATGCACTATGATGCACTCTTCATCGATTCACAGTATATACCTAAGATCAAGGAGATGTCACTGCTCTACGAAAAAAGCGGTGCGATCGTCTTGCTGAAACATGACCTGCTTGCTGATCACTCAGAGCAGATACTCAACATTGATTCTACCATCACAAAACCCTTTACCTATCAATCTGTCTTACTCTCCATAAGTGACATCTTTGGTAAAGACATTACCGTCGGTACCGTCAAGAAGACAAAGACAACTTTTAATGACATTCTCGTTCTTAAAGGCAGCAGGATCCTGCTTGCAGAAGACAATGAGGGCAACAAGATGGTCGTTGAGGGTCTTTTGGAGGGAAGCGGTATTGAGCTTGTAGCTGTCCCAAATGGCCAAAAGGCGGTCGAAGCTGTCTTCGATAGAAATGACAAGTTTGAACTGGTCTTGATGGATATCAATATGCCTGTGATGGATGGATATGTCGCAACTTCGATCATCCGTGAATATAAGAGGTATGATGATACGCCGATTATAGCGATGACAGCAAATATCAACGAAAGTGACATCGAGAAGTCAAAGAGTTACGGTATGCAGGCACACCTGAAAAAACCGATCGATGTTGCCACTTTTTATGAGACTCTGCTGCAGTACATTAGACCAAAACAACGCTCTAAAGAGGTCAAGGTCGTCAAAAAAGAGGTCTCCCCGGAAGAGACAGCTATAGCAGCATTAGAGTCCTTGCCCTTTATTGATGTCACAGATGGTCTCTCCCGCCTCAACGGCAATGTCAGAGCATACCAAAACATTCTCTACAAGTTTGCCGATCTTTTTGAGAACATAACCACAGAGTTCACCACCTTAGTCGATGAAAGTTTTTTTTTCGAAGGACGTTCTCTTGCACATAATCTCAAAGGGCTGGCTGGTAATATTGGCGCCAAAGAGATCTATGCACTGGCAGAAGAGCTTGAGGAAGCTTTCAGAGACGGTCAAGGTGAATTCAGCGCATTGATTACTGCTATACATGAAAAACTGGCCGCCCTTGTTCAAGCTATCCATTTTCACAAAGAAGCTGATATTGACAATCAGAAAATCGACAAAATAGCCATCAGTTCTCCTGTGATGAAGTCACTTCTGAGCAAGCTTTATATCAATGCCAAAAAGAGAAAGGCAGCCAATATCAAGAAGATATGTAAAGAGATAGAGGAGTACGAGTGGCCTAAAAATCAACAGACCACCATCGACATCATACTCAATGCCGCTCAAGTCTATCGTTTTGACGATGTACAACAGAGCATACTCTCTTTGGTACCGGAGATCGAAGAGTAAGTATAAAAGAAACAGTGATGTCAATGGAAAATTATCTAATCAGATAGTATAATAAGGGCAACATAACTTTATAATAAGGTGAAGATATATGGAATTACACGAACATGGATCTAAAATTCTCATTGTTGATGACAACCCCGTCAGCATTGACTTTCTTGTAGAACTGCTCAAAGAGTATGATGCCCGAACTGTCCTGGATGGCAACAGTGCCTTTGATGCTATTAAAGAGGAGAAGCCTGACCTGATCTTGCTTGACATCGTCATGCCGGGCATGAACGGCTTTGAGGTCTGTAAAAAGCTCAAAGAGTCACCTGCCACCAAAGAGATACCTGTTATTTTCCTCAGTGCAAGTCACGACACTGAGAGTATTATTCAAGCCTTTGAAGTCGGTGGTGTAGACTATATAGCCAAGCCATACAAAACTAAAGAGGTTCTGATCCGAATCCAGACTCACTTAAAACTGAAAACTGCACTTGACATGCTTGAGAACCGATCTCTCTACGATGAGTTGACCGGCGTTAACAGTCGAAAAAAGTTTTTTATGGATTCTGTGCGCTGGATGAGACAGTCCAAAGCCGGTATGTCATTTTTTCTCTGTGTTCTGAGCATAGATAACTTTATGGAGATCAATGACAAATATGGTTATATCCTGGCTGATGAGCTCATCAAGGTGGTTCCAAAAGTCGTTAAAAAAACGGTTAAGATCGATTATACACTCTCTCGATTTGGCGGTACGGAGTTCTTTCTTATCTTTACCGGTGCAACTGAAGAAGATGTCCTAGCCCAGCTCAAAGCTATCCACGAAACAAGTCAAAAGGTCCGATTTAAACAGCATCCTGATCTTAATTTCAGCATCAATACCCGATTTACAGAATCTACTGCAGATGACACTTCAATCGATAAAGTAATCAAAAGAGCACACAAAGCCCGTTAACAGCAGGCTGCCACACATTCTCATAAGTCTCTATGTTTAGGGAAGTGTCGTATCTACAAAAAGATTAAATGAATAAAATAGAGAGCTTAGCCGAAAAGAGTTTCGGCTAAAGAGAGAGTAAAACGTTTAGCTACAACCGCAGCTTCCGCCACTTTGTGCTTCTGCTTGTGGTGCAGCACCTGTTGAACATGCTGATACACCTGGAGGTGTTGTCGGTTGAACACTAGCGTTATCGACGCCGCCGTCAGCATTGATCTTTTCGATCGTTGCCCAGATAGACTCTGCAGCTGCCATAAAGCGCTTAGCAGTCTCTGATTCCGGTGCGAAGTAAGTAACCGGCTTACCTTCATCTCCACCTGTACGAACTGCTGGCTCGATAGGGATCTCAGCGATGATCTTAGTGTCGAACTCATCTGCCATCGGCTGAGTTGTTCCTTTTCCAAAGATGTCATATTCAACACCTGTGTCCGGAGCAATAAAGCCTGACATGTTTTCAATAACACCTGCGATAGGGATGTTCAGTTTTTTGAACATGTCAAGTGAACGACGTGAGTCATCAAGAGAGACCATTTGTGGTGTTGTAACAGTAACACCTGCTGTAACAGGAACTGACTGTGCAAGTGTAAGCTGAGCGTCACCTGTTCCCGGTGGCATATCGATAACCAGACAGTCTAGTTCTGACCATAGGATGTCACG
>JAUVKK010000011.1 GCA_030596305.1 Helicobacteraceae bacterium
AAGTCACATCTGAAAAGAAGTTTTTAAACGTTGAGCTTAACAGTTCATTTGCTACTTTTTCATCTTCAACAACCATTGCTGTCAATTTTTTTGTCTGTTCTGTAAGTTGAACTAAATCTACATTTGCCATAATATCTCTCTGTCGTCTGTTAGTTTCCTAACAATGTTTTTTAATGTTCTAATTATAAAATGTTAATGTTATTTTTAACTTAATGATCTTTATTTTATTTTGTGAATTAATTAATTGTTAAAATAAATTGCCGGAAATGGCTGTATTTGCGCTGTCATGGGGATTTGAATTTTTAATATAAATTAACGTGTTATAAAAAATGATAATAACATCGTCATGCGATAGAGAAAAAAATACGAAAAGTAAATGAATTTATTTACTTTTCTACTCTAATCATACTTCTTAAACTGCTCTAACCACTCAATGCTGTCTTCATTTACTGTCTCTTTTTGACGTAGAAGGGAGCCGATAATGCTTTTAAGTGTCTCTTCATCCATAAACTCTAAGAGAGCAGGGTTGATCTCTGTTGAGGGGATATTATCATCGTAACTGTTGAGCAGTGTCTCAATATCGTGTATCAATTCTGTTTTACTACTGTTCATCTATATTTGTTCCTCTGTCGGACCGGTGTAACGTTGACGAGGCCGAGCGATCTTCATCTCGTTGTCGTGTTTCAACTCCATCCATTGTGTGATCCATCCTACCGTACGACCGATTACAAAGATATTTGTAAACATGTTTTTTGGAATTTTAAGTGCCGTTAGGATCAGACCCGAGTAGAAATCGATATTCGGATAAAGTTTTCTCTCTATAAAGTAGCTGTCACTCAAGGCAACCTCTTCGATCTTTCTGGCAATAGCAAGCAGATCACTATTAACACCAAGTTCAACTTCCAGCTCATCAAGCAGGGCTTTTAAAATACGCGCTCTGGGGTCGAAGTTTTTGTAAACACGGTGACCAAAACCCATCAGTTTAAAGTTATCTTCCGGATCTTTGGCACGTTGAATAAAATCATCAACATTATCGATGGAGCCTATAAACTCCAACTGGGCGATAACAGACTCGTTAGCCCCACCATGAGCACGTCCCCAGAGAGCATTAATACCTGCAGAGATGGCCGCATAAGGATGAGCGCCTGTTGAAGCAACACCGCGAACCGTTGATGTTGACGCATTTTGTTCATGGTCGGCATGCAGCGTAAAGATGGTGTCAAGAGCACGCACTTCGACCTCAGGGATCTCAAGGTCTTGTCCCGGATAAGCACGCATCATATAGAGAAAGTTCTCTGTAAAGGAGCGTTCAATATCAGGGTAGATAAAAGGTATACCCAAAGAGCGGCGATAAGAAAAAGCGGCCAGAGTAGGGATCTTGGCTATCAGTCTGCGTGACATAACCTGATAGTCACAATCTTCATTCATATTAAGATGTTCAAAATGGAAAGCAGAGAGTGCGGCAACAGCCGAGGCCATCATAGCCATAGGGTGCGCCTGATCAGGAAAGGCGTAAAAGAGGTTTTTAAGACCTTCATGAACAAACGAGCGTTTACGAATCTCAATATCAAAGGTAATAAGCTCATCTTGATGCGGCAGTCTGCTCTCTAGCAATAGAAAGCAGACATCAAGATAGCTCTTTTTATTGGCAAGGTCTTCTATAGTATAGCCGCGATAACGCAGTTCACCTTTTCCCCCATCTATAAAGGTAATATCAGAACTGCAGCTGGCAGTCGACGTAAAACCAGGATCATATGTAAACATCCCTGTTTCTGCAAACAGTTTACGTATGTCAACAACATCCGGACCCTTTGTCGGACTCAATATCGGAAACTCGTAGCTTTTACCATCACGATTATCTGTCAAAGTAACTGTTGGCATCTTCACTCCTTTGTCACATTTCATAATAATAAATTATCATACTTAAATTAATAGCACTCTTAAATCTAAGTAATACACTCAGGTATAAAGGGAATCAAAAACAAAGCTCTTTTCTGTATTTTGCATCTGCTCTCTTCTATGTAGTCATCTCAACTAAGTTAAATTATTAATCTGTTTATAACGGGGTACAGGATAATTTGTATATAACATTTTTCTATAAATTTCAAATTTTTTGCCCTTAGGAAAGGAGGAATATATGATGAAGATTTTATACATGATAGTAGCAGTGTTTTTCCTAATAGGCTGCAGTGACAATGATGATACGCAGGTTGAAAAAGAGACCGCAAAGACAGAATACACACTGTTGGCCTGGAATGATCTGGGTATGCACTGTTTCGACGGTACAGACTTTTCAGTTTTTTCGATCTTACCGCCTTACAACAACCTCAATGCGCATCTCATAAAAAGTGATGGTACAGAAGACAAACATATTACTGCAGATGTCACACTGACCTATGAATCATTAAACTACAATGCACATATCAATACATCAAGTGCGGACAAGACCAATTTCTGGACTTACTTAACATCACTGTTTCCAGGTGCTACCAGTGTCGACGATGTGGGTCTGACCGGCAACAGAACACCATCAACGGTACCACAGAACATGACATATAACGCCTTACACAATTGGTGGGAGGCAGAGGGAATACCTATTGTCAACTATGATGACAACTATCAGGTAAACTACTACCCGATGGTAAAAGTTATTGCAAAGGACAGTACTGGTGCCATATTGGCAACAGCTGATGTGGTTCTACCTGTCAGTGATGAGATGGATTGCAGAAAATGTCATGCCAGCACGGCAGCCACTGATGATGCTAAACCTGCTGCTGGCTGGGAAAACCACATAGATGCACTTAAAGATGATAAGTTCAACATCTTAAAACTTCATGACGAAAAACATACTATCAGTAGTAGTGACCTAGATGCATTATCAGCAAAAGGGTACGACTATAATGCAACACTTTATGATACTGCCAAGGCTGGTACACCTGTCCTGTGTGCAGCCTGTCACAGTTCCAACGCACTCGGTACGGCAAGCGTAGGCGATGCCAAGTCGCTGACTGCCTCTTTACACGCCTTGCACGCGCAGGCTAAAGACCCGACATCAGGTCTGATCCTTGATGACGCCACAAACAGATCAGCCTGTTATAGTTGTCACCCAGGTGAGGCCACCTCCTGTCTGAGAGGTGCGATGGGTAAAGCTGTCAATGCCAATGGAGAGCAGACAATGCAGTGTCAAAGCTGTCATGGAAGTATGAGCAGTGTAGGGGATCAAAACAGAGTAGGTTGGCTTGATCAGCCAAACTGTCAAGTCTGCCACCAAGACACCAATCGGTATGAGTCTGCTCTGGTTAGCGGCACACTGAGAGAAGTTTTAGACAACAGATTTGCGACGACACCAAACACACCGACTATAGGAAAAAGCCTGTATCGATACAGCAGTGGCCACGGCGACCTTCAATGTTCTTCATGCCATGGTTCTACACATGCCATCTATCCAAGCAGTCATGCACAAGACAATATTCTCAGTGAAAAGGTACAAGGGCATAGCGGGACCATTGTAGAGTGTGCTTCATGCCATACAGCCACTCCAAGAACAAACGATGGCGGTCCACACGGCATGCATTCAGTAGACCAGTACTGGGTCGATGAGCATGAAGAGGTTGCAGAAAAGGGCTACACTCAATGTTCCGCATGCCATGGAAGTGACTACAGAGGCTCTTTTCTATCTAAGACATTCAATGACAGAGCATTTAACATTGAAGAGAAGATCAAAACCTATATAAGAGGAGAGGCTGTAAGCTGTTACGACTGTCACAACGGTCCTGATGGTGAAGAGTATTAAAAAGAGCCGTAAAACAATTGTTTTATGTTAATATACAACATAATTGTATAGCTGAATTTAAGATCTAAATCCATAAGCATAACTATAGAGCGCATTGATAAAAATAAGCACTTCAATTCATCTGCTAAAGTTAATTAATATACAAATAGAAACTGTTAATTTTAAAGGTACTTATATATGCGTAGTATAGTAGTCTTTTATCTCACTCTCTTATTTCCATACTTACTGTTTTCAAACACAATACATGATCTAAATCTTACGCAAGCAGAAAAAGCATTTATCACAGAAAAAAGAGCTATCACTTATGTGTATGATCCAGACTGGGCTCCTTTTGAATGGGAAAATGGTATTAATCAGCATGTTGGGATGATAGCTGACATCTTGAAATTAATAGAGCAGCGAAGCGGTTTGACTTTCCAGGCAGACCACTCCACCTCGTGGGTTGAGGCAATTGAGAAGCTAAGCAGCGGTACGGTTGACATGGCAAGTACTATGACTATGACTGAAAGCCGAAAACAATATTTAAATTTTACCCATAATACACTTTTTACTGTTCCTTACGTTTTTGTCAGTGTAAAGGGTGAAAACTATTCAAATGGTTTTAAGGCTTTAACAAATAAAAAATTAGCTGTTGTTAAAGATTATGCCATTGATGGAATCATTAAAAAGAACTACCCTGATTATAACTTTCTCACTGTGCATAACATCCAAGATGGTTTTTTACAACTTTTAAATAGAGAGATAGATGTTTTTTTAATAAACCAAGCGACTGCCGAGTATGAGATAAATAAAAATGCTTACACACAGTTAGGTATTGCATATAAGACTGATCATCCACTCGACTTAAGAGTTGCAGTACTAAAAACATACCCTCCAGAAGCGCTTAGTATTATTGATAAAACGATTAAGACCATTACCAAAGAAGAGTTTCAGAAAATCTACAAAAAGTGGTTCTCCTTACAAGAGGAGAGTATGCAGGTACATAACATTGTTTTTACCAAAGAAGAGCGTCAATGGATGCTCAAACATAAAAACATCAACTTTACGGGCGATCCTAATTGGCTGCCGATAGAAGGTTTTACAAAAGAGGGTGAATACATCGGTATTATTGCCGACCTTTTAGAGGTTGTCGAAAAAAGAACGCAGCTACACTTCAACAAGATCCCAACAGAGACATGGGAAGAGTCCCTATCTCTGCTGAAAAATGGCTCAGTCGACATGTTGACTGAGACAACAGACTCCACCTTGACTTCTGAACATCTTTTTACAGAACCTTTTTTACCCAACCCTATTGTTGTTATTATGCAAGAGGGAAGTCCCTATATAGATTCACTGCGTCAACTTAAGAGTAAAAGCATCGTTGTGATCAAAGACTATGGCTACGTTCAAAAGATCAAAGCAAAATACCCAAACCACAATTTTCATGAAGTAGCCAATATTCAAGAAGGGCTCTCTTCTGTAGCAGAGGGCAAGTATGATGTCATGATAGCGACCATGGCCTTAGCGACCTATAGCATTAGAACAATGCAGCTCAACTCCATACGTGTTGTGGGAAAGACCGACTTTAAAACAGAGATCGGGTTTGCGGTTTCACATGAGTATGCACCTCTGGTTGGTATCTTGAACAAAGCCATAGAGAGTATCGATGAGCAGACCAAACAAAAAATTCTGGACAAATGGGTCACACAGGACTATGTAGAAAAGATCGACTACACACTGATCTGGCAGATCACAGTTGTGGCATTGCTCATCATCTTAGGAACACTCTTTTGGAGTTGGCGCCTTAAAAAAGAGATCGCACGCCGTATCATCTTGGAAAGGAAGCTCGCAGAGGCTAATAAGCAGATCACGGACTCCATAGAGTTCGCTTCTATCATTCAACAGGCCTTTGTCCCTGAACAAGAGGAGCTTAACAGCTATTTTGAAGAGGAGTTTGCTATCTGGCAACCTCGTGATATTGTCGGTGGTGACATCTACTTCTTTGACCAATTGACTAATAAGAATAGAGCTTTATTAATGGTGATCGACTGTACCGGCCACGGTGTTCCAGGTGCCTTTGTCACGATGTTAGTGAAAGCACTTTCACGTAACCTTATCTCCTATATCAACCAAAATGAAGAAGAGGTCTCTCCAGCAAAGCTCTTGGCTGTTTTCAACCGCTCTTTGAAACACCTGCTCAAACAGCACGACAAAAGTTCACTCTCCAATGCCGGCTTTGACGCTGCTATTATCTATATAGACAAAGAGACCTCTACACTGCGTTATGCAGGTGCCAACATACCGCTTTTCTACACCGATGATCAAAAGATCAAAACCATTAAAGTCGATCGCCACTCCATAGGGTATAAAACCTCTGATCCAAACTTTATATTTACAGACCATCAACTCGAATTCAATGAGACCATGCAGTTTTATATCACCAGTGACGGCTATCTGGACCAAAATGGTGGAGAAAAAGGGTTCCCAATGGGTAAAAAACGCTTTATTAAACTCCTTGAAGAAAATATAGGTCAGACTATGAAAGAGCAACAAAACACTCTGGAACATGCATTTGACACTTGGAGTGGCAATGAAGAACGCAATGATGACGTCACTGTTGTCGGATTTAGATGTAAGGGGGCAGAGAGATGAAAGACAATGACAGCAGACTTCTTGAACTGATGGAAGAGGCCATCACATCTGAGACAATGGATCCAGAGACCATCAAAGATATTCTCAAACAGGGTAAACGCCGTGTGAAACGCTTTGACACTATTGTAAAACAGGCGGACAAGCAGCTCTTAGAGCAAGTCTACCAACAAGAAAAAGAGTTCGACCTGCGTATGCAAAATGAGCGTATGATGGCACAGCAGGCAAAACATGCCGCCTTGGGAGAGATGATGGACGCTGTTGCCCACCAGTGGAAACAGCCCCTCAATGCCATCACCATGTTAACCGACCTACTCATCATAGAACATCGTCAAGGCAGTGTAGACGAAGCCTATCTCAAAGAGTTCAAAAGTGATATGTGGTCACAGGTCGACCATCTCTTGACAACACTCAGTGAATTTCGCTCCTTTTTCCGCCCAGACAAGGCCTCTGAGGTGATTAATATGCGTAAGACACTTGATGCTGTCCTTCTATTAGTCAAAGATGAGCTGATGAAAAACACCATCAATGTTACGTTAGATTGCGAAGACGATATAAGTGCCATGGTCATCAAAAATGAGTTTAAACATATTGTACTAAACATCTTGAACAATGCCAAAGATGCCTTTGTCGACAATAACATTGCAAAGCGTGAGATTACCATCAATGTCTTTGAAGACCAAGAGAGTGTCATTTTAGAGATACAAGATAACGCCGGAGGTATCCCAGAACAGATCTTACCTGACATCTTCAAGGCCAATGTCACCTCTAAAGCAGAAGGAAAAGGGACTGGAATAGGGCTCTATATGAGTAAACAGATCGCAGACAAGATGTCTGCAGAGCTGCGTGCTAAAAACCACGATGAGGGAGCTCTATTTACACTTCGTATTCCAAAGGTAGCTGAAAAGGAGCCAGAATGACTATGTTTCAATTTAAAGAGATGTTAGAAAAAGAGGGCATCATCTTTAGTTTTAGCGGAACCATCTCACAGCCTATACTCTCTGGCATCGGTGAGACGATAGAGAGTGATCTAGTAGCGATGGAGATGGACACTAATGTGACCATGAAAATATTTGCCGTCTTTACAGAGCAGATGCAAAACATCATGAGCTACTCAAAAGAGCGACGCGAAAACCGCGAAAACCGTCACTCCAGTCCAGGTATTTGTGTCGTCGGTCTGGACGCTCAAAAAGAGAAGTACTATGTCCACTCAGCTAATATCATGGATATTAAAGATGAACCTATCGTTAGCAAGAAGATCGATCACATCAATACCCTTGATGATAGTGGCTTAAAAAAGTACTATAAAGAACTTCGTCGCAGCGGAAAAGGGGTGCATGGAAGAGGAGCAGGGCTTGGGTTTTTAGAGATGGCAAAACGCTCATGCGAACCTTTAGAGTACCGCATTACCAACATAGACGATGAACGATCTTTTTTCGAGATCAAAGTATATATATAGGAGATATTATGAACAATTTAACAATAAAAGCAAGCAAATACACCCCCGCAATCGAGCTTAATGCCGAGACCAATACTTTAACCATAAGTGGAAAGTCCTATCCAGAAAACACGTTTGACTTTTATGCACCGGTCATCACTTGGTTACAAGAGTATTTTAGCAGTGATACTGTAGAGAAGACCACCCTTAACATGGACATCATCTACTTTAATTCCAGTAGCTCCAAACTCTTTTTTGATCTTTTTGATCTACTTGAGGAGGCCCAAGACGGGGGTAAGGAGATCACGGTCAACTGGTACTATGATGAAGAGAACGAAAGTGCTGAAGAGGCAGGTGAAGACTTTAAAGAGGACTTTGAAGAGATGGACTTCAACATCATCAAAAAGTAGAGGAGAAGCAGATGGGTAATGATGACAAACTGATCGCTTCTTTGGAAGCATTTCTAAACAATGACGTCGAAACACTTAAAGGGAATATTGAAAAGCTTATCAAAGACTACTCCCGAAAAAGCAGGCGTCTGGACAAGATCATCCATCAAAGTGACAAACAGCAGCGTGAGCTGCTTGAACTTAACGAAGAGCTGGAACGTACCTATGCAGAGCTTGATGAGTACAAAAACCATCTTGAAGAGAAAGTGGAAGAGGGGATCTCAGAAATAAAAGGGCTGAATGTCGAAATAGAAGAGACCCAAAAAGAGGTTGTATTTACCATGGGTGCTATCGGTGAGAGCCGTTCAAAAGAGACAGGCAACCATGTCAAAAGGGTAGCGGAGTACTCCAAGATCTTGGCATTAGCGTGCGGCATGGACGAAGATGAGGCGGAGATGCTAAAACAGGCATCACCTATGCATGACATAGGCAAAATTGCTATACCCGATGCCATACTTAACAAACCTGGACGTTTTGATGAAGATGAATTTGAACATATGAAACGTCATGCAGAGTTAGGATATGAGATGTTAAGACACTCTCCAAGAACTTTGTTAAAAGCTGCTGCCACCGTTGCCTATGAGCACCATGAGAAGTGGGCAGGGGGAGGTTATCCTCGTAACATCCAAGGTGAAGATATCCATATTTATGGCCGTATCACTGCTGTAGCTGATGTTTTTGACGCCTTGGGCAGTGACAGATGTTATAAAAAAGCTTGGGATGATGAGAAAATATTTGCACTTTTCAAAGAGGAGAGAGGAAAACAGTTTGACCCCAAGTTAATAGATCTTTTTTTTGAAAACCTGAATGCGATTTTAGATGTACGTGAAAAATATAGAGATCTGTTTACTGAAACACCATTAAATGGATAAAAAAGTTTGATACTTCTTTTGCTAATACAATCCACGGAAGAGGGGATATGGTCTACCAACAGGCTAGTTAAAATATCTACACAAAGAAGAGTATAAAAAATTGCGTAATACTAATGCAAATACATTGTTTTATGTTAGTATATATATAACCATATAAGTAGGTTAGAGATCTGCTATTCTAGAAAGAAAACATCTATATCGTTTTCAGTTGATTGCACTTCTCTTTTAAACACGCTATAAAGGAATATATAATGGCTGAAATATACGAGTACATGGTGTTAAACCTTAAAAAGACAGATGAAGGAGGGTGGGTCATTGAATACCTGAATGAAACCTATCCAAGAGAGACCTATATGACCGCCATGTTAGACTATTTAGGGTTAGACCGTTGGGTACTTATCAGCACTACACACTTAAACGGTAGTACGCTGCAAGAAGAAGAGGAGAGACTCTATTTCAAACGTCTCTTTGACCAGGTTTCCCAAACGCCAAAACTGCAAAAACTCATCAACGAGATAGACGTTAGATCAAACACTCATTTTGTTGAGACATCGTTAACAGATGGGCAGGACAGCGAAGAAGATGCCAATATACTTAAACAGAAGGTCCTTGAGCACCTGTATGATTGGCTCTCTAAACATTATTTCGAATGGGGAGAACCAGGAACAGGGGTCTTGGAGAGTCATTACCTTAACAAGATGGAAGATGTTACTGACGATCCGTTGTTTCCAGACTTTCATGGCATTAACAAAGTCTCGACACGTATCGACATATTTAAAGAGTCCGATAAACTGCGTATAGTGATCAAACGCCGTATAAGCGGAAATTGGGTCGATTACAGCCAACAGACCTTTATGTACACACAAGAGGGTTTAAAAGAGATTCAGGTCAAACTGAGCATGCAGCATTACGCTCTGATCAGTAACTGATCTAAGACACAGAGTAGTATTAATATTCCCATTAAAGTGGGAATATAGGAGAAAAACCAATGCATTGGTTAACATAAGTTATCTAAAGTACTTTTTGTCAACCATATAGACTTTTAGGGCTTTGCTGGTAAATTTCGACATTTCTATATAGTTGACACTTTTTCTAACTCTCTCGCTTTTTTAGCAGCAATTTGAGGGCCACTACTTGGTCCATCAATAGTTGATTATTTGTCCTAAGTGTTATCACTTCCTCACGAAGTCTGTCAATCGTCTCATTT
>JAUVKK010000091.1 GCA_030596305.1 Helicobacteraceae bacterium
ATCGGTACTATTCACGGTTCAACGACACGCGGTGGTGCAAAAGTCTTGATCAATGCTATACGAGCACTTAAAAGCGGTATAGATATCGGTATTACGCCGGATGGACCTAAAGGACCTCGTCACGAGATCGTGGCTGAGGGAATTGTGGTGATGGCCCAGAAGTCAAATGTTAAAGTCATTACACTCTCATGTGTACCAAAGCGTTATTGGCAGTTTAAAAGTTGGGACCGTTTTACTATACCCAAGCCATTCACGCAGTTGGATTTCTACGCCTCTGAGCCGTTAGACCTTACCGGTATGGCAAGTGAAGAGGCCAAAGCCCTGATCAAAGAAAAACTACTGGTTTACGACTATTAACGATGAAACAGAGTTTGGAGCAGTACAGAAAAGAGTTTTTGCACTATTTGGAGAAATTTAGAGGTTACTCTGATCTTACACTGAAAAGTTATGATGAATCACTTAAAGAGGCCTTCAAGTTGTTAGAGGTCGAAGAAGAGGGTTCACATACGACACTTAACCTTATGCCGTATCGTCTCCAAATTGCCCACCTTAAACCGACAACTATCTCTAAAAAGATCTCCGCTATGCGCAGTTTTTGCGAGTACCTAAACGACCAGGGTGAGAAGGTCTCACTCAAGGCCGACGAGAGTATTAAAGTACCTGCCTCACTGCCTAAGCCCATCAGCGATGCGCACATTAAAGAGGCCCTTTCTCATGCTACATTAAATGAACAACTGGTGGTCACCTTACTCTATACCCTTGGGCTTCGTATCTCGGAACTGGCATCTTTGGAGTTAAAAGAGATCTCAGGTGAGTGGGTTCGTGTTATGGGTAAGGGGCAAAAAGGGCGGGATATTCCGATGTTGTCCTCAAGTTATACTTTAATACAAGAATATATGGACAAGACAGGGCCTCAACAGTTTCTCTTTGAGTCCAAGGGGACTCGATTAAGTGAAAATAGTCTAAGATATCTGGTAACTAAATGTTTTAAACGCGTCGGTCTGAAAGTCACACCGCATCAACTACGGCATTCGTATGCTACTGCTCTGTTAAACAACAATGCACGTATTGCAGATGTCAGTGAACTTTTGGGGCACGCCTCGATGTCGACAACGCAGATCTACACCAAGTTAGGCAGCAGTGTAAAGATGCAAAACTATGTAAAAGCACACCCCTTGTGTCAGGATGATGATGAAATTTCTTGAATCTTATTTACCCAAACTGTTTATAACGCTGATCCCCTCAGCTAATGGTGTTTATCTCTATGGTGAGCTCCGCAAAAATACTAAACGCATCAAACGTTATGAAAAGCAGCTTATTGAGGGGAGTACGGCTTTGGAAAAAAGGATCAGAAACCTTGAAAAAGAGAGCTCTCTTGTCTATATCTCTCTGTTGGAGACAGAGGCCTCCCAAGGCCTTTTGCCTGATTGCCGAAATTCAGAAGCGTTTGATCTAAGCAGTGTCGAAAAAATATGTGTTGAGAACAGATGGGGGATCTATATCAGCAAGGATGACCTCTTCGAACGACAAAAGATGTATAAAAACATTGGACTCGACTTTCTCTTCTCACCCTTTTCGCTGCTGTACAGTTTTTATAAAGAGAGAGTGCAGCAGAGTGATGGTCTCTACCTGCTTGTTACCGGTGAGTTTATACTAAGTGCCGTCTTTAAAGAGAGTGTAATGATCTTTGGTGAGCGGGTCTCGATGCAAGATGAACTTTCGCTGCTTGATGAGTCAAAGGTTTTGGAGAGCTATATAGAAAACATACAGAAAACAGTCAAAGACTTTTATGATGCTAAAGTGGATGAGACGATGTTTATAGAGAAGATCTTTGTCGCAGATGGAGTTGACTTCGATACAGCTCTTGAGAATCGACTCGAAGAGACACTTTTTGTTGAAGTTGAAAAACAGAGTATAGATCTCTCGCACGAAGTGATCCTGTTAAGTGAAAAGGAGCTCGGTTGAAACACAGCTTTATAACACCCAGAGAGAAAAAAGTTCTTGGGGCAGAGTTAACATGGCTTTTGTCTACGTTTTCTGTTCTTGTGTTTATCATGCTTGGGAGCACACTGCTTTTAAACAGTACCATTACAAGATATGAAGAAGAAGTGGCAAGTGCAAAAAGTAAAAAAGCAAAGATCCAAAGTGAGCAGCAACAGGTTCTCTCAGAAGTAAAACGACTGCAGTGGTTGGAAAAACTGCGAGAAGAGATCACCACCAAAAACAGACTCAAAAAAGAGAATGTTAAAAACTTCTTTGATCTTGTTCCGGACGGTGTTGTCCTTGAATTTGCCGAGCTGCGGGAGGGTACCTTGCGTCTAAGAGGGACGACGAGCAGTAAAAAACATTTTAACAACTCATTCCAACTCTCTCTCAGATCTCTTTTTAGTCGGAGTTCAACAAAGTTTATTAAATTGAGAAATGGCAGCTACCGTTTCAACAATATTTCAATAACGGAGGCAAAAAAATGAGTAAATTCGCCTCTTTTGGAATGGTTATACTTCTTTTTATACTGTTGAGTGTGGTGGTTGTCTTTGGCTTTTTTGTCTTTACACCCAAGATCAAAGCCTACCGTGCACTAAGTATAGAACAGCAGCTGCTGAGTGATGAGCTTGCAGCTGCTGAAAAAGAGTTTGACGGCCACTATAGTGCACTTCAAAATCTTCAAGAGAGAGAAAAGAGTATTGACATTGCACTGCATAAACATTTTGATCTGGATCGATTCGAAAGATACTTAAAGCAGCACTTCTCATCATATACACTTCGCAGTATAGTAAGTGAAAAAGATGAGTTTTTTCAGACAGAGTTGATCGTTGTACGTGCTACGATAGCAACACCTTCAGAGTATTATCGTTTTATCGATGCTTTGAATCAGTTTGAATGGGTTGTTGAGGTTGATGGGACGCAGCAGTTTAAAGGTGTAAAGGATGGGATCGCTACCCAGTTCACTTTGAAGGTTTATACCAAACTCTAAAGTTCTATCCGCCTTCATTCCGGATAGACTTGGGGTCCACAAACTTTTTTGACTTCTCAATGGTTTTGACTACTTAACCTTTCTCGTTCTACCCTCTCCTGAGGTGGAATGTATATGATAATTTAAGCTGTCTTGACTTGCCCTTTCTCTTTTTACTCCGCAAAAAAGAGAAACAGAAAAAGTTTCCACCTTTAAAAAGTCTGAATATAGGAATAATTATATCATGGCAGCAGCTTTCGAGAGTTGTTGATATTTTAAGTAGCGTTCAGGGTCATATTTTTCATTGTTTATATAAAGAGAGTGAGCTAAAAGGATCAGTTTTTTCATCACAGCGATTTGTGCAACAGTAGAGTGTTTACCATTACTTTTCAGATGTTCGTAAAAGGTCTTTAGTTCTTGATTGAATGTTGTTGCACAGAGCACAGGCATAAAGAGTGTGCTTCTAATCATTTTATTGCCTTGTTTAGAAATATGTCCTTTTTTATTGACTGAACTGCCAGAAGACTTGGTAACAGGGTCAAGTCCACAAAGTGCAGTTAGTTTGTTGCGAGAGATATCTGGATAACGTAGAAAAAGATAAAAGAGAGCGATACCGGCAACAGGTCCAACCCCTTTGATAGAGGTAATGTTCTCAAAGTCATTTTTATAGGTCTTGTTCTGTTTTATAAATGTCAATATCTTTTGTGTGATCTCTTTTTCTTCCTTCTCCAGGGTCTTGATCTTAGAGCGAAGACGTTTGATAATAAAAGGGTCTTCTTGATGAAGGAGAGAGGCTTCAAGGTAGTTACTTAAGGCTGTCGTCTCTTTGATGATACGACGAAGGTATTTGTAAAGAGACTGCAGCAGGTGTGCATCTTCATCAATATGAGGTATAGAGATGTTCTTAGGCTTGGCAATAGCACCCATCTCATGCAATAACCTTGCATCGATCTTATCACTTTTGTTTCGATTGTCTAAGCTCTTGGAGAAAGAGGAACTCTGTGAAGGTTTGACCTTGAAGCAGTTGATAGAGTGTTCCATACTGAAGCGATCCAACAAAGTAGAATAACTTCCAGTAGGTTCATAGACAAAGATAAGTGATCGATAGTCATCTTTATATTGCTTTTTTAGTTTTGCATAGAGTCCCTTTAATCCAGCAGGACTGTTCTCAAACTCTATGTCTGTATTACGCTTAGGGATATACACTTGTAAAGTTGCTTTAGCAACATCAATTCCGATATACTTGTTCATAAGAACCTCCAATGATAATTGGTAGAGTTCGTTAGAGCAAATATATAGTTTGCTTGATCTTGCAGCTAAACCTAACCTATACTCGTACATACAGTCTAGAGATAAAACTCTGACTTCGTTTCCACTCAGGATTTTGGTTTAGCTATTTAACTTTTTCTCAGACTCAGTATGACTGGTCTAGCTCTCGTCCAATATGCTAATCTTAACTTGTCTACCGTTTGATAATAGTACCACCTGAGTGGTTATTTGTATTATACGAGCTCTCGAATCGGCTTCGAGGTCGGTAGCTACCGACTACTTTCACTCCACTCGTTCAGTCACTAAAAACGACAAACTCCCTACGGTTAAACAATGCCGTTTTCTTAACGTTCCTTTTCTCCTTACATTCAACTCTGCAGATGCTTCGAAAAAGAGCAAGTGGTGACGCATCTATTAATGTTAAAGTTGGCGCTTTAATCCCCAGTTTTATATTCTCTCAGCAATTACTACGTGAGCCGTATTAATTTGGAGGATAGGCCCATGGCTGCTTTAGAGATTGACTTACAATGTCTAAACAACAGCGTCTCTTTCTTTTTCCTCAAGGATATCTCACTATAAAGCTGACTAAATGTCAGGTCTGTAATGAGTAAAGTCTTATATAAAAGGCAGAAAGAAAAAGTTGAACCCATCACTATTGAATACGGTTGAAAATATTTGATGTCAAAGAGTCTCTCTAGTTTGGATGACAGGTTTGAAAATGAATAAGTTTAAAATTTTTGACTATTATTCAACAACGTAACAACCACATCAAAAGCTTCATCATAAGAAAAAAGATAAGGTCGAAGTTTTTGAGGTACTTTGAGAAGACGGCACTTCTCTTTAAACTCTTTTGACA
>JAUVKK010000158.1 GCA_030596305.1 Helicobacteraceae bacterium
CGTCAAAACCTGATGTTCTCAGCGACCTATCCGCAAAAGATACTTGATATCGCGGCAAAGATCACACAAAAGGCGGTTGAGGTCACGATAGAGCAGGAAGAACAGGTGGTTGAGAAGATCCATCAGCGTGTTATCGAAGTCAACCGGGAGAACCGTGGCCCTCTGCTTAGACATCTTTTGAAAACAGAAAAGTATGGACAGGTTCTGGTCTTTATGGCGAACAGAAGAGCAACGGATAACATTGCGATGAAGTTTAAAAAGTATGGTCTTGCAGCACAATCTTTTCACGGCGATCTTGACCAGCAGGAACGTAACGAAACACTTCAAGAGTTCAAAGCAAAAAAGATACAGATCCTTTTTGCCACCGACATCGCTGCACGGGGTCTGGACATCGACGACATCGACTGTGTTGTCAACTTTGACTTACCACGCTCTCCTGCTGACTACATTCACCGTATCGGTAGAACAGCGCGGGCAGGTAAGTCAGGTAATGCTGTCTCATTTATAGGTTACGAAGAGATGGACCATTTCAAACTGATCGAAAAACGCAGTGAGATCAAACTTGAAAGAGAGCAGATAGAGGGGTTTGAACTTACCGGTAGCGCTCCTAAAAAGGTGAAAGGCCCAGCACCTGTCAAAGGCAAGGGTAAAAGTAAAAAAGACAAGGCACGTGAAAAAGCAGCCAAAGAGATAAAAAAATAGGCAGCAATGTGATATTTTTGTGTCTCTTTAGCGCTATATTATAGATAAATCTTATAGATGTTCAGACGAAAAGAGAAAAGAGTATGAAACAATTTTTATTGCTGTTAGTCACAGCAGGTATTTCCTATGCAGGTAACTCACTTTACAGCTTACAGCATAATGGTGTTGATACCAAGCATACTGATGGCAAAAGCTACCATGTTGAGCGAGAGATCTCGCCAAAGTGTTATGATGTACCTATTACACCAAGTGCTATTTGGGAAGGTGACTTTGCCGGTAAAGAGGTCCCCAAAGAGTGTAAAGCCTCTTATGTACAGACAGTAGGCGTTATCTACCCCTTGCAAATTAAAGAGGGGGTTGAGACCTTCGCTGAACTTGAAGTGCTTCGTTTTATAGACGAAATGCAGACGAAAAAAGATTACCTTTTGGTTGATAGTCGTGGGGGTGATTGGTATGAGTCTGAGACTATACCCGGTGCGACAAACATATGGTTTGCGGTGTTAAAAGAGCCTAATGTCTTTCCAGAAGAATTTGCAGAGATGCTTAAAGTAATTGGTGTGTCGCAGCGTAAAGACGGCAGTTATGACTTTACAGAAGCCAAAACACTGCTGATGTTTTGTAATGGCCCATGGTGTGGTCAGTCGCCTGTCGCGATCTTGGCATTTATGAAAATGGGGTACCCGGTGGAGAAGTTAAAATGGTACCGCAGCGGTCTTCACGGTTGGAAGAGCCTCTCACTAACTACGACTCGAAAACAGTAATTACATAAACTACCAGGTCAGTGTAAAACAACTGCCTTCATCTATTTTTGACTCTACCATGACATCGATATTAAACTCATCACAGATCTGTTTTACAATACTCAGTCCAACACCAAAACCACCTGCTATTTGCGAGCTTCGTTCGTAAGGCTTGAAGATCTCCTCAAGTTTGGCACTGTCAATACCGACCCCCTCATCCTCAATGCTGAAGAAGTGTTCTCTGAGAGTGATGGTGATGGTGGTATTGGGCATGGAGTATTTGATGGCATTGGAGATAAAGTTTGAAAAGAGAAGTTTGGCTCTCTCTTCGGTGATAAGCAGGATAGAATTTTCGATATCTGTTTTGAAAGAGATGTTTTTAGCATGGCTTAGTTCAGCATAGTAGGCGATGCTGTCTTCGAGTAATGGCTGCAAGTCAAGTTGTATAGGTTCTTGTTTTGGGGTTGAGAAGTTAAGAAAGGCCAGGGATTGATAGATACTCAAAAGCTGTTTGGTGCTGATGGAGATGTTAGTCAGGATCTTCTCATCATAGACCCCCTTTTGCAAGGCGCGTTTGGAACTCATCTGCAGTGCAGTGATGGGGGTGTTGAGTTCGTGAGAGATGTCTTGAACGAACTGTTCGAGCTGCTTGACCTTTTGATGGATCGGCCGCATAAAGAGCTTGGAGAGGATCCATGCTACGGCAATGATACCCAGTGCGATAGCGATTGTCATGGCAATAACGACAGCCTGCAGCGCTTCCAACTGTTTTGAGTAATGGTTGCTTTTAATAACGACATATTTGATATTGAGATGCTCTTGTGGTGCGTTTGATACTAGGAACGAATATCCGCTTTTTTCAAAAAAATCATTACCGGTGATCTTGATCTCTGGAGCAAGCGTGCCGTAAACAACATCGTCTTGAGTGGAGATAAGCGCGAACTCCGTTTCAGAGGGAGGTGCCGGAAGGTGCAGACCGCCGCCGCGCATGTGGGAGTTGATGACGGCAGCACTGATCTTGTCGCTGAGGTGCTGCATCTGGTAGTAGTTACTGTTTTGCAGCGCATTTTTTTGGGCAATATAGTACCAAAAACCGGCCAATGCCAAAAAGAGAAATGACGAGACGATGTAGAGGGTCAAAAAGGAGTGAAAGGAGCGTTTTTCAAGCTTATTCAAAACGGTACCCTTCGCCTCTGATGTTGATGATGTGCTCTTTGCCAATCACTTTACGGAGCTGTTTGATCAGTGTTCTAATACTGTCTTCTGAGGGCATATCATCGTAGTGCCACAGGTTTTGCAACAGCTCTTCAGAGCTGACAACCCGACTGTGGTTTTGGAAGAGGTATTGCAGACATTCACTCTCTTTGTGCCCGAGACTATACACGTCTCCTTTAACAGTAAGGGAGCCGGTCTGTGGCTCAAAGGTGATGGCTGGTGTGAGTTGAAGCATGTTGTTTAAGCCGAAATGACGCTGTATGTTGGCAATACGCTGCATTAACTCTTCGAGGTCAAAAGGCTTTTTAATAAAGTCATTCCCGCCTGACTGAAAGGCATCTGTGAGATGTTTGGTGTCATGAAAGGCGGTGATAAAGATAGCGGGGGTCTCATCGCTGAAATCACGAAGCTTTTTCAAGAGTGTAATGCCGTCACCATCGGGGACATTGATGTCAAAGATGTAGAGATCGTAACGGTTCTCATCACAAAGTTTCAGAGCCTCTTTCATACTGTAGGTATGGGTTACCTCAAAATTCTCTTGCAGATAGTCGACCAATATGTCAGCTAAAACAGTGTCATCTTCTAAAAGTAAAATATGCATGAAATAGTATACCTCACAAACTCCTCACAAACCCTCACTATAATAAAAATGGATAGATAAAGAAGGAATAGTATGAGACTTTTACTCTTAATGGTTTTGCCCTTTTTGTTAAGTGCGGCGACCTTGGATGCAATTATTGAAAATGCATTGGCATCGCACAAGTCCTTAGAGAGCATTCAAGAGCGGCTCTATGCAGAGGATTATCAGATCTCCTCTACTCGTAACTTTGCCAACCCTGAGATCTCTTTTGCCATCAACGATATACAGTTTGATGACATTACCGACCGTGCACGCGAACCGATGCAGACCAGCAGTGTCAG
>JAUVKK010000137.1 GCA_030596305.1 Helicobacteraceae bacterium
GGTCAAAAATGAAAGAGATAGAGAAGATACTGCATGAGGGTGAGACTGTTCTAGTCGATGCCAGTCTCTCAAAGACATTTTACACCAGTGTTGTCCTGCTCTATCTTCTCGGTATCACGCTGTTCTTGATAGGGTATGAGTATGAGATCGGTATCATCGGTGTAGTACTCATCTTACGAACGGCCTACATTCACTACTACGAGATCAAAGAGAAAGCCTCTTATCACTGTGTGCTGACACAAGAACGTCTCATCATCCACAAAGGGTATAAAAAACGCGAGATCTTTCCCATTCCCCTTGAAGAGATCAGAACTATTTATGTCAAGCCGCTGAATGAACGCCTAAAAAATATTATCGATGTGGGGACGATAGAGGTACTTACTACCAATGGCGGACGGTACGTCATCAGCCACATTAAAGAGCCTTATGTCTATCATAAAGCGATCATCGGTGATGTTGTCAGTGCGACGAGTTATGCCAAACGTAAAAAGAAAATGAGGTATCCCTTTAATTTCTAGTTCGCTAAGTATGACTTATTTAAACGGTCCACACACCAATGCCCGTTTTACTCCTGTTGACAAACTATCAATTCCTTCGATTACTTTTTCTTTTTTAATAAGGACATCCACGATTTGGCTTGAATATTTTACAGCACTCTCTCTCATCATCCCTAGCATTGGCCAACCCCAGAGTGCTGAAACGGTGACTTCTTCTTTGATAAAATGAGGTTCAGTTAAAAATGTACAACTAAGCACCGATTCAACAGCACTTCTATTGGTTTCACTGCCACCTACAAGATCGATCACTACTGAACCTATAGGGATCACTCTTTTTAAATGGTCATTACTCACAAGATACGTTATACCTCTTATCTCTCGTGGAAGTTCTGCACCATTGACTACTAGATCAACATCTTTTAAATATTCATCAATTCTATCTTTAGCAGTTTGGGTACGACCTAAAATATTGATATTTTTGAATCCTTGATCATATATCTCATGCATCGCTCCACGTGCTACATTGCCATAGCCCAACACTACGACTTTTGCTTCACGAATATCCAGATCAGGCTTGTTCTCTTTTAGCAGTTTAATTCCGTACCTAGCTCCAGCTTGACCAGTTACATGAAGGCATTGGATTCTTCTTAGTCCAAACTCAAAAGGTTCATGCCCTTCTCTGTAATCTTCAACTGCTGCAGACGCATTTTCTAATTCAAATTCGTGCAGATCAAAAACGTTACAACCGTTTTCTTGAAGTCTTTGGATCAATCCGTCTGTGTCGTGAAAGTCTTTACTGTCATAAAAATAGAGAGTCTCTTTTCCAAGGTGGCTTAACTCTTCAAATTTCACATCAGTGTGCAGCATATTAAGAGACAGCGGGTTTCGGTTTCCTGCTCTTCTGACTGCTCCTGCCAACCTTTCATTCCTACCAATAACAAATACTCTCAAATTATCTATAGTCTCATTTTCTATGAAACCTTTTAATGCATCCGCCATTGCCACGCGAGAAAGTATCTGCTCATCTGTTTGAACTTTAGGAGACTCTAAGATCTCTTCCATGGCTATAACATTGATCTGACTGTCTTCAAGCATTTTTGCTCTGTCTGGAAAAGAGTGGAAATGTGCCATACAAAAAAGAGTACAGCCCTTTTTCATCTGTGAGATAGAATCTAAAGATGGACCTTTAAATTTAATGATCATATCTTTATCTTTGTAGATCTCATCTGCTTTTTGCATCACGGCACCATTTTTAAGATACTCAGCATCTGCAAAATCTACACCTAGACCAGCACCATACTCAACAAAGACATTAACGCCTGCACTTGTTAACTGTCCAACGTCCTCTGGAGTCAGTGCAACTCGTTTTTCCAGTCCTCCCGGGTTTTCAGGAGATTCGATCTCTTTAACTAAAGCAACATTTTTGAATGTAATTGATAATTTTTCCACAATAAGCCTTTTGTTTTTTAAATGCATAGTATCTTTTATATAACGATTCAATATTCCATATTTTATACAACTAAGACTGAAATGAAGGCAATAATCCTACCTTTTGTAGGACTATTTTTCAGATGAGAATTATGTCTTAGCCCGCTGAGAACGGTTAATGAGATAGACTCCAAAAAGTGTCACTGCACCACCAATGACGATGTGCAGCTCTACACTCTCCCCCAAAAGAAAATAACTTGTGACCAAAGCAAAGATCGGTACTAAGAACATGTAGGAGCTGGCGTGGGTGGAGCCGAGTTTTCCTGAGGCTATGAAGTAGATGGTGGTTGCCACGGTCTGTCCAAAAACAGCTAGGTAGAGCAGAGATGACCAGAAGGCTGGTCCCTCATCTGCCACTGCCATGATCTCATATGGAAGGGCGATGAAAAAGAAGATGACAGTGGCAAATATGGCGATGAAAAAGCTGTAATGTACAGGGTGGATAACGGCATGGGACTGCTGTGAGATCAATGTTAATGCCGCCCAGACCAGAGCGCAGAGTAAAAAGTAGATCTCTGCGCCATTAAAGGTAGTAATCAGTGTTGTTATCTTCAACATGATCAGACCGCCGATGAACCCAATGACAAGACCAAAAATCTGCATCTTGGGAGGGTGCTTTTTAAAGACAAGAGAAACCAATACAAATGTGAGAACGGGAGAGAGGGTTGTGATAATGACGCCGCCGCTTCCTGCAAAACCTTTTTGTACCCCCAAAAAGGCAAAGACCATGAACAGGACATTTAACACGGCACTGGGAAGGATGTACTTGAGTGCTTCTTTATTAAGTGTAAGTGGTTTTTTCAGAAAAAAAAGTACAGGGATAAAGGCAAAGATCATTAAAAAGAAGCGCCAAAAGGAGACCACTTCTACAGGCAGAGAGTAGGTCAAGACCTTAAGTGCAGGCCAGCCGGCACCCCAAAGCAGCATCGCAAAGATAAGAAGGTAGGTAAAATGTTTTGCCTGCATCGCGTTTTCATCCTAAAAATAATCATGCGATTATATCTTTTTTAGGGTTGAAACGATCAACCGCCGGTTAGAAAATTACTCATCGCCCTTGTGGGTGTACTCTTCCGAGAGTGAAAACTCCTCGCATGGTTTAATAATGCCGTAGAGGGCCAGTTCACGACCGCTGATGTGGGCGATGGACTTTCCATGTTCATCTAAAAAGATAAACGTCTCATGCGGGTGTTCGGACTTTTTGATGTATTTGGAATAGATGACATAAACGGCATCTCCCAAAACAGGAAAGTCCTCTTTGACCAAATGACACTTATCTGAATTAGCATCAATTTTTCTTATTTCAAGTAGATCAGACTGAACGGATTCCTTTAGCACAGGAAGGAGTTCAGGAAGAACTTCATGCAAATTTGAGTACTTTTCTATGTCATGCATAACATTTTCCTTGTTTTTTGTTCTATTATACTTCATCTAAAATAAAATATATTCTAATAAAGAGAGTTAAGGGACTTAAGTTGGGTTTGTTTTTATGTTACTAAGGAAAAAAGCCTATAATGTATTTAATTTATGGGCAGAGAGTATATGAAGCTTTTTTTAGTATTTTTTATGTTGGTCATCAATGTCTATGGGAGTGAACTTTTAACAGGTGCACAAAATCATAAGGCGTATTTGCCGTCTCTTCAAGACAAGAGTGTCGCTATGGTGGTCAACCAATCATCAACGGTTGGGGCGAAACACCTTGTTGACCTGTTCTTGGAAAAAGGTATAAAAGTTCAAACGATATTCGCACCGGAACACGGTTTTAGAGGCAAGGCAGATGCAGGCGAACAGATCAAAGACGGTGTTGACAAAAAAAGTGGACTGCCGATAGTCTCACTGTACGGCAAACATAAAAAGCCTACGTCAGATGACCTTAAAGGCGTCGATAT
>JAUVKK010000072.1 GCA_030596305.1 Helicobacteraceae bacterium
GATTTCTGCTCTGGATGTCTCCAAAAGAGGACGGATCAATGTATGGCTCTCTCTTTTTCTCAAAAACTATCTCTCTGACGCGACAGAGAGAAAAAGTTTGGTCCATCACAGTTAAAATGAAGAGGGAACTTAGGTTCGAGATTAAGGTAATGTTAGTAAGAAACTAAAGCTGAATAATAGTAAGTGACTTTAAAACTCTCCACTGTTTTTCAACAATGAAACAACCATATCAAAGGCTTCTGCATTCTCATAAAGATACGGTCGCAACTTCCGAGGTACTTTGAGAAGACGGCACTTCTCTTTAAACTCTTTTGACATATCGTTGGCAAGGTAGGGCGCAATAAAACAGTAGTGTGTATGGAAGCTGACAACGTATCGGCGTCCGACAACGTGTTCATCTGCTGTTTTAAGCGCCTCTTTGTCTCCTTGACGCATCAAAAAACCTTGCTCTTTTAAAAGACGGTCAACAGTGACAATAGCGCTTCGTCTGGAAGCAGAGTACTTAAAATAGTGCAGTCCCTGAACGTGCTTGACCTCAATGTTCTGCTTCAGCAGTTCACTAAGGTCCTCATTGAGGTAGGTGAAACTTTTTTTGATGCCGCTGGTATATTTCTCAAGCAGAGGTGCGGCAAGATTGTGGCGAAAGAAGTTGCGTTTGTACTTCTCGTCACTGTTGCTCTCATCTTCAAAGTAGCGAATGGTATTTTCGTTCAGATAGCTCTTGATTTCTGCTCTGGATGTCTCCAAAAGAGGACGGATCAATGTATGGCTCTCTCTTTTTTCGATGATCTGTGTACCAAGCAATTCGTAAAGACCGGCCCCCTTGCTTAATTGCATCAACAGCCACTCCAAACGGTCATCAAGCTGATGGGCAGTAATAAGGTTGGTATAACAGTGCTCTGTGATGAGCGTTTCAAAAAAGTCATACCGTAGGTTTCGGGCAGTTGCTTCAAAGTTCTGCTCCGTAAGCGTGGTCTCTAAGAGATAACATTTCTTTGAAAAGAGTTCTGCCAATGATTGTGCATACGCTACCTCTTTATAGGATTGCTCACGGGTCTGATAATTGACTATTGCGATGTCAAACGGTATGTCATTTTGTTGAAGTAAAAAAAAGAGGGCTGAGGAGTCTACACCGCCAGAGAAGGCAAGAAGGTTTTTGCCTTCTTGGAGTGGGGGCAGCGTAGAGGGATGAAGCATGGCGCTAAGCGCGGCCTGTTACGGTTGCAGTCAAGATCGTACCGACAATGTCAGTCACTTTTGCTTTGTAGATAACACCAAACTCAAACTCTTCGTCTATACTTTTGTCGTTGACGTAGATCTCGCCATCGATCTCAGGTGCCCAGATCGTTTTACGGGCTGAGAGTAGAAATTCGTGTTCGTCACTCTCGCCGTCAATAACAAGTTCGATCTCCTTACCGATCTCTGCTTGCAGTGAGGCCATCTCGGATCCTTTACAGATTTCACCTAAAATCTCGGCACGTTCGTCAATAAGCTCTTGCGAAAGTTTCTCTTCTGCGGTATAAGCAGGCGTTCCCTCTTCATCAGAGTAGCCAAAGACATTGGCACGGTCAAAACCGAACGCTTTGACAAAGTCACACAGCTCATCAAACATCTCTTGCGTCTCACCCGGATGGCCGACTATGAAAGTCGTTCGTACAAAAGAGTTAGGCAGTGAACGCATGTAGTTTAGCTGCTCCAGTGTCTTCTCTTTGCCAAAGCCGCGTTTCATCATACGGAGCATATCGTCATTGATGTGCTGGATCGGCATGTCAAAGTAGTTGTGGAAAAGTTTCGACTTTGCGATCTCCTGGAGCAGTTTCATGCTTGTAGTACTTGGGTAGAGGTAAAGAATACGGGCACTTTTTACACCGTCGATGAGTTCTATGCGTTTAATGAGGTGGATCAGGCCGTCTTTAACATTCTGGTCACGTAAAAACGAGCTGGAGTCTTGAGAGATAAAGCTAAAGTCATAATAGCCTTTTGCCACAAGAGACTCGACCTCTTTTGCAATGCTGTCAAGGTCACGAGAGTTGAGTTTGCCTTTAAATGAAGGGATAGCACAAAATGAACAGGTCTGGTTACACCCTTCAGAGATCTTGATATAAGCATGATAGGTCGAACCGGTAACAACACGCTCTTCTCCGTCGATAAGGTAGACCTGTTCACTGAAACGGCTTTCGCGCTCAGCAAGCAGTTTGTCGATGTTGGCATAGTCTCCCACACCGGTAAAGATGTCCACTTCAGTCAACTCTTTAGAGAGCTCTTCGCTGTAGCGTTCACTCATGCAACCCGCCATCACCAACATAGAGTCATCTTTACGGCCATCATGCAGGTTCAAAACTGTATTGATTGACTCCTCTTTTGCTGCATCGATAAATCCACAGGTGTTGACGATGATGACATCGGCTTCACTGGAATCATCAGTCATCTCATACTCTTTAAGACGCCCAAGCATCACCTCAGTGTCAACAAGGTTCTTGTTACATCCGAGAGAGACGATGTGTAGTTTGTTACTCATGTGTGTCCTTGAGGGTGTTCACCCTGTAATTATTTGCGAATTATAACACATCTGTTTATTGTATGAGAAAGAAACGACTACAGCTTTACAAAATTAGATATATCTGTTATTATTACTGTATGGCAAATAAAACGTACCAAAAGACCATTGATGAAAAGTACATTGTACCAGAGCGTAAAGGTGGCGGCATCATTAAGTTTGAGGCTTGGCAACTTGACGGAGTTGTTGTTAAATATAACATGGTCTATATCAATAAAAGTGTTTTTGCTCAAGATAATGGAAGAGTTGTCGGGTATGACAATGCACACGACTTTCACCATAGATACTACTTTGGAGAGATAGTTGAGATCGAGGATTTTGTCAGCTATCACGATCAAGTACTGCGTTTTAGAGATGATATAAAGGAGTTTATAGATGATTAATATAAAAAGTGGAAACTTAGATGATTTTTTTGACTCGGCACTTCAAACAGCAAAAGAGATCGATGAACATAAAACTGTGACCCCTAAACATACTGTTTGGATGGAGATAGAAGATCTAAGTAAGATATTAAAACCCAGTCGTACAACACTTATCAAGTATTTAAGAGATAAAAAAGAGGTTTATTACTCAGTGATCTTGGAAGATCTTAAAAAGAGTCCATCTTCATTGAACAAAGATCTAGAGATTTTACTGAAGTATGAGTTGGTCGATGTATTAAAAGAGGTCAACAGTGGGCATGGCATAAAAAAAGTTGTTAGACCGCTTTATGGTAATGAAGCGTTAGAATTTAAGGCAGCAGTTTAATTTGTATATGGTGATTTCAATATGTGCTTGTGGGCACTAAATATATGATATACGATGTGATGATACTGGGTGCAGGTGCAAGCGGGATGATGTGTGCTGCACAGCTTAATGAGATGAGTGACCTAAAGGTGTTGGTCGTCGAGGGTAATGAAAAAGCAGCTAAAAAACTGAAGATCTCCGGCGGCGGTAAGTGTAATATTACCAACGTCAATGTCAGTGCCAACAACTACCTGGGTGATGAGCAGCTGATAGAATCCGTTTTTTCACAATTTTCCAAAGATGATCTTTTAGCATGGCTGGCTGTAAGAGGGTTAAACCCAGTGATACGAAAAGAGCAGTACTATTTTTGCGCAAAAAGTTCTGACGAGATCATCTCACTTTTAGCGAGAGCAAGCCAAAAGACAGATTATGTTTTAAATACAAAGATCATCTCCCTGTCAAAGTCTGGAGATTTTGAGCTTAAAACAGGTCGAGGCTATTTCAAGGCGAAGAAGGTAGTTGTTGCAACAGGGGCCAAAAGTTTTGCTTCTTTAGGCGCGAGTGAGATCGGTTTGGAGCTGGCGAAGCATTTTGGGCACACGGTAAAAGCTTTTGCACCTGCATTGGCTGGTCTGACTCTGCAGACAAAAGAGTTCTGGATGAAAGAGCTCAGCGGCATCAGTTTCCCGGCTGAGGTTCATGTCGGCGATAAAATAATGCGCGAAGATATGTTGATGACGCATCGTGGCCTGAGCGGACCGGTCATACTAAGTGCATCACTTTATTGGAACAGTGGCGAGATCAGTATGAACTTTTTGCCTGAAATCGATCTTGGCAAACTGATGCACAACAACAGAAAGTTGCTCTCAACAGCACTTCCTCTGCCAAAACGTTTTACACAGGCTCTATTAAAAGAGATAGGTATAATAGATAGACCATGCAATACATATAGAGAACAAGAGTTGCAGCTGTTAGGAAATGCCCTGCAGCACTATTCCTTCGCTCCCGCTTGAAGTTATGGCTTCAGTAAGGCTGAGGTCTGCAATGGCGGTATCAAAACGGAAGATGTCAACGCTTGGACCCTTGAGAGTAATCTTGTAGGAGGGTTGTACTTTGCCGGTGAAGTGCTGGACGTCACTGGAGAGCTGGGCGGATACAACTTTCAGTGGGCATTTAGTTCGGCAGTTGCTGTAGCGAAAAATATTGCAGAGTGATGAGAATGGGTTTCACTTTTTTACTTAAAATTCAACAATATTATAGATATATGGGAAATTATATAACTTTTAAGAATAGTTAAAACCGAAGGCGGTATAATCGGTTACATATGAAATGATATTTTAATAGATATCTAAAATAAAAAGGGTGGAAAATGTTGAAAAAAGTATTAAGCTCAGCGATTTTACTTGCAGCAGTGAATGCAAGTGCAGGAGAGAACTATTTTGCTAACGAGTGGGATGCAAAAGGTCTGATCGCTATTGAAGGTGCCGGCGGTTCTATGAACCTTATTCAAAAAGATGCAACAACTATCCAAACAACTGAAAGTACAGGTGCTGGTTCATTGTCTCTGAAACTTGGTGGAGAATCTAGATTTTATCGCCTCTTTTTAGCCGGGACTTACTATCTGTTAGATGCACCAGACACTAGCAGTTCGTCAGCAGCATCATTAGGTCTTCAAGTAGATTACCTGATCCGTGCCGGTGAACATTTCAACATTTTCATGGGTCTTAATGGCGGTGCCATCTATTCAGATTTTGAATATGCCGGAGTTACACCTGGAACAAAAGATTATACTACAAACACAGATGCTTATGCCGGAGCACAAGCTGGTGTGAACATTGACATTATCGACAACTTGGGTATTGAGCTTGGTATTCGTGGTAAACATGTATTTTCAGCTGATGATGTTTATACAATCGACAACATGTACGAAGGTTATGCCTCTATCGTCTTTAAGTTTACTGGCGAATACTAACCCCTTCTTTATCTCTTTTACATAACAGAAATCTCTGTTATGTAAATCCTTCCTACGTCTTCACAAATAGTCTTTATTCATAGTTGTCCATAATTTATGTCCACTATATGAGATACAACTACATAGTCGTTTTTAAAGAGCAAGCATTACCATCAAGGTTATTCACAACAGGCCATTGCTAACTGTCTAAATCTACCACCACCTTACTTAATCGCATTATAAAGAAAATAAGAGATATTGGCATCATTGCACCTGATTGTTTGACCCATCTCACTAAAAATGTATAAGATTTTAAAATATCATATTGGATTGATTTGCATTTATATAGTTATTATATTCTCTGAAAATCATGTAAATATCAGATTTTTTAATA
>JAUVKK010000124.1 GCA_030596305.1 Helicobacteraceae bacterium
GAATGACCATGAAATATTTTTGGAGGCTCACATCGATTTTAGAGAGAACCTCTCGCTTCAAGAGGTCATGTGTGTCTGTGAAAAGGTAGAAGAGAAGATAAAAGAGACCTTTGACATTACCCACGTCACACTGCAAAGTGAATATCTGAAAGAGGACGATAAGTCCTTGGTCTGTGGAACGTAAACTATGACACTTTATAGATGACAAAGTTCATCTGTAAAAGCTTCTGTATAGTAAAAAAGTTGTAGGTTTGGTGCAGATCGTACCGAACTAAGGCCGAAGGCGCACTAGTGTGCGTCAAGTGTACCGCAGTGCGCTGAAGCTACGATCTTTTTTTTAGTTTGACACCCATCTCCATATGTGAAGTATAAGGAAACTGATCAAAGGTCGCCATTGCCTCAATATTATGTGTCTTAGTCAAATAGTCCAGGTCACGTTTAAGCGTCTCAGGATTACAAGAGATATAAAGTATATGTTCAAACCGTGAAGCAAAACCGCAAGACTCTTCGTCCATACCTGCTCTAGGAGGGTCAACAAAAATAGTCGTCAGTTCATAACTTTTCAAGTCAATATCTTTCATCCGTCTAAACTCGCGTACACCATCAAGTGCCTGCACAAACTCCTCAGAACTCATACGGACAAACTCGATGTTCTCAACACCGTTAAGCTCCATGTTTTTCTTCGCTGCGTTGATAGAAGACTTAGAGATCTCGGTTGCAAGGACCTTATGGAATTGTGTAGCAAAGGGGATGGTAAAGTTCCCTGCCCCACAGTAGAGTTCCAACAGATCACCTGTTATCCCTTTAAACTGTTCAAGTGACCAACCTACCATCTTCTCATTGACACGAGGATTAGGCTGCGTAAAGCTGTTTTCGATGTGTCTGAACTTATAGGTTTTATCATTGATGTTCAAGGTCTCGGTGACAAAGTCCTCGCCTAAAACAACTTTCTGCTTTCGTGAACGGCCAATGACCTTGATATTATGTTTTTCAGCCAAGGCATTTGCCTGTTCCTGCCACGTTTCATCAAGACGACGATGATAGAGCATAGAGATAGCAATCTCACCGTCTGTACTGCTCAAAAAGTCTAAGCCAAAAAGTTTGAAATCCATTGCCAGCTCTTTAATACTTTCAATAAGCGGCCACATCAAGGTCTCTATCGGCTCAATCACCATCGGACACTCTTCGATGAGTATCATCTTCGCACCACGCTCAATAGGGTTCATCGCATAATGGATCTCATCACCAATATGCCAGATCTTAAACTCAGCACGTGCACGGTAGTGACTGTCAGGGGAAAACGAAGGGACTATCTCACCACTGTACATATCTTTAAAAAGTGTATTGATCTCTTCTGTTTTTTGTTGATGCTGCGCTTCATACCCGCCTTCGTACAAGCGGCAGCTGCCGCATTCACCAAAGTGTTGACATTCCATTTATTACCTTTTTACACGCCGTCGGAAGTAATTACACTGGGTTTCACTCAGCACGATACTCACGTGCAGTCTCACCGCATTTATCCCAACATTATGCCTTTATTGCTAGCGCAATTATGCCGTAGAATGCTTATAAATCTGTTGGCGTACGGTACATTTTCGTGCCGATCATTGAGAGAAATCATGTTTATTTCAAATCGAGTGTTCCCCGTTCTTGCAGGGCAGACTAATCTAACTAGATTGAAAAGAGAGAATCTGTAGATATTCGTGCATGTTAAAGTAGCCGATCATGGTTTCAAACATCATCCGCCACACCATCTCCATGCCTATAAATATTATAAGTGATAAGACAACTACCATTGTCTTCTCTTTAGCGTGCAGTGTATTAAAAAGTGTCTGCGATATATTTTGAGCTCTTTGAAAAATAGAGATTTTACGTACCAGGTACCCGCGAATATTCCAGATAACCACAGGAATGACCACTGCACCAAAATAGTAAAAGAGTATAAGTATGTCTGGTGTAACAAATGTTTTAAATGTTAAAAAATCCCACATAGCATCTCCTCTTTTTGCGTACAAGCAGCAGTAATCATAACAACACTCAACTGAACTACTCTTTTTTCTCCAGTTTCATAAACTCAAGATCATAAAACTTACGCATCCACAGATCGAGCGGACTCAAAAACTTATAGATCGCAGGTACTACTAAAAGTGTCAACAGCATAGATGAGATCAGACCGCCGACAACGGCTGTTGCCATCGGCGAGTTACTCTCATAACCCGCACCCTTCATAAAGACCAGCGGCAGCATCGCAAAGACCATCGCAAAGGTGGTCATTAGAATTGGGCGAAGACGTTTCTCTCCGGCCAAGACCAATGCTTCAGGAACACTAAGGCCTTTTTTCAGCTGCTGGTTTGCAAAGTCAACTAACAACACAGCATTTTTACCTACCATACCCATAAGCAAGATGATTCCCATCATCGTAAAGAGGTTGAAGTTCTTTCCGGCAATAATAAGGGCTAAAAGAACCCCGATAAAAGACATCGGCAGTGCTACCATGATAATAAGCGGCTGTAACAGCGACTCATACAGTGCGGCCAGGATGATATACATCATCAAAAAGGCAAGGCCAAAGGCCATTCCAAAGTCTTTACCCATCTTGCCCATCTCTTCAGCCATCCCTAAAAAGCTATACTTCATCCCTTTTTCAAGGTCTTCTTCTATCCCGTTAAGTGCAGCAGTAACCGCATCACCAAGAGGGATACCGGCAAGGTTTGCCTCAATACTGATCTGACGTTGACGGTTGAAGTGGTTAATAGAGACAGGGCCTTCTGACTCAACGAAATTTACTAGACCCTCCAAAGCGACAAAGTCTCCTCTGCTTGTCTTAACTTCCAAACGCTTCAGATCATCCACTGTTTTACGGTAGAGGTCTGAAAAACGCATGGTGATGTCATACTGCTTACCATTGTCTTCAAACTGTGAGATGGCTCGGTCACTTGAAAGAACCGTTGCGATGATCCCACTGATCTCTTGTGCAGAGACGCCCAGGTTAGCACTGTTCTCACGTAAAATTTTGATAGCAAGTTCTGGTTTTCCTGACTCAAAGTTGGTGGAGATGTCGACGATACCCTTGTTTTCTGACATTCGTGCAATGACCTTGTCCGCCACTACTTGTAGACCATTAAGATCAGGACCTTGCAGTACAAGAACAAACGGCGAACTCGCCCCTGCCCCTTTGATACTCGGAATGTCAGCAACTGCAATGCGCTCAAAACCTTCAAAACCATCCAATGACTTACGAATATCAACAATAATCATCTCTTGTGTCACCTCACGCTGACTAACATCACGCAGTTTCACATAGATCTGGGCTCTGTTCGAATCGCGTGTTGTGTTGTAGGCAACGGTCAGCGCCGTATACCCAACGTACTCATTTTCTCTAACAAGCTCTGCGAGTGCTTCAGAACGACGATGCATCTCCTCTAGAGAGACGCCGATAGGTGACTTTAAAGTAACCTCTATCTCACTTTTGTCCTCTTTAGGGGCAAAGTCCATACCGATCATCGAAGCCATTGAAAAACTACCAATCAACACTAAAAATGCCAAAAAGATGGTCGTTTTGGCATACTTAACGGTCATACTGACCGTCTTGACGTAGGTCTGATCGATCCAGACAAAGATAGGTTCCGTCATATGATAGAACTTAGACTCACCTTTTTTAAGTACACGTGCACTCAGTGCGGGGATCAGCATGATCGCAACAAAGTAGGAGATGAAAATACCGATTGCTACCGTAAAGGCGAAGGCATTAAAAAACTGCCCTACGATACCACTCATCATGCTCACCGGAATAAAAACTGCCAAAAGCATCGCCGAGATCGCTAAAATCGAGAAAGCGATCTCTTTTGTTCCTTCAATGGATGCCTCAACCTTGTTAAGCCCTGTCTCCATCTTTTTATAGATGTTTTCAATAACAACAATAGCATCATCAATAAAGATACCAATCGCCAATGTCAGTCCCAACATACTCACCTTGTTAAGTTCATAGCCAAATACATCCATCAAAAAGAATGTTCCTATGATTGAAGTCGGAATAGCAACCGCAGAGACTAAGGTCGCTGTCACATTTCGCAAAAAGAGAAAGACGATGATGATTGCCAAGATACCACCATAGATAAGG
>JAUVKK010000089.1 GCA_030596305.1 Helicobacteraceae bacterium
AAAAGTGCCGCTGCCTCATCACTGTCTGTTCCCAGCTCGATCTCATCCACACCGATGAGTGCGTCATGCTGTAAAAAAAGTTGTGAAAACTGCTGCATACGTCCGGCAAAAGTAGAGATATCATTTTTCACATTCTGCGGATCATCAATGATGGCTTCGAAACGTTTGAAGTTCCCAATGACTGACTTATGTTTGTTTAGCTTCATTGGTATGAGATATTTTGCCATCAATGCAGCAGATAGAATAGCCTTTAGCAGCATGGTCTTACCACCCGCATTGACCCCGGTGATCATCAAAACATTTTTCGAAAAGTCTACGCTCACCGGTTTTGGTTTATGAAGCGCCGGATGTTCAAAATCGACAAGCTTGATCTCTCTGTTTTTCTGTGCCTTGATAATAGCCAGACCTTTATCACGGGCAAAATGGACACGTGCCTGATAGTGGTCAAAACGTTCAAACTCTTTGTCTATGAAGTTTATAAAAGGAAGAAGTTCTGCCAAGACTTTAGAAAAACCCTTGGCATACTCGTAAAACTTCACCTCACGCATCGTCTCTATGCTTCTGATCTGATCACGGTTTTTAGCCATGGCGTCAGGAACAACGTAGAAGAAGCCTCCAGTTGTTCGTCCTACTACCTGCCCCTTGATGACATGGTTAAAACCACCCCGCATCAGCAGGCACTCTTCATCATTGATATAGTGGACTTGTGTATCGACCAGATATGGTGTTATCTTGGAGCTATAGAGCATACGACGCATCGAAGCATTGATATCGGTTTTAATGACTTTTATACGCTGAGAAAGACCAAACAACTCTTCATCCAACTCCTCATTAAAACGTCCCTCAAGATCAAAATAGCTCTCAACCTCGTCACTGAAACGTTCCGGTATCTGGACCTTGTGCATCCACTCACCAATGATCCCTTCAAAAGCACTGTTTTTAAGTGTATGGAAGTAACGAACAACCTTGATAAGCTCAAAGATCTGCTCAAATCTAAGGACACCCTGCTTTTTTAGATGTGACGTAATAGGATGAAATGAAGTCACCTTAGGCGGGGACTTAAAGGTGAGTCTCTCCAGTGCATCGATGTAGCTAAAATGGCGCTCTTGGTCACCCTCTATAAACAGTGGTTTTGGACGGCTGAAAAAACCATTAAAAGAGTCAATATGACCTGTCAGGTCGAGTCGATCGATCAACGAGTCTAGACTCATTCACACTCACTTGCAGCAACCATCTTTCCAGCGTGTGAACTCTCTTGTCTGCCGATGAAAGTCTGTGTACCTACACTGAGAGAGAAATTGACCTTAGTGACATCCAGGTCACCACATTTAAGGCTTTTGCCCTGGTTGTAACGCAGCATCACATCACGCACCTGCTCAGCTTTTTGACTCTGAAGATTGTTGTAAAAGAGTGCACCCATCACAAATGCAAGCACTATGATTGTTGCCGTAACTTTCTGTTTTGCATTCAACTCCGTAAAAAAGTGCATCACACCGAAAAAGAGTCCAACGATAACAAGACCTAAAATATATGCCATTACTTCTCTCCTCTAAGTTGGTAGGTAATATCACCTGCACCAAAACCGATAATAAGACCATCGTCTATGGTCTCTATGACCTCATCATGTTTGACAAGGTTAACACTCTCGCCATCGCGTTTTAGGTAGTCCATCATCTTAAGATCATAAGCCTTGAACTCATCTTTAAAGTCGATGAACTGTTCCGCTTCGCTCGCTGCCCAGACAGGGAGGATGATCAGACGGTCAGCCCCCTCAAAACATTTGGTAAAAGCTTCCAGGTTATCAATAGTACGCGAATACTTATGCGGTTGCCAGATAGCCGTGACTGTTTTAATACCCTTGAGCTTGGCATACTCAGTCACCGAACTCATTGTTGCCGCGATCTCTGTTGGGTGGTGACCATAATCATCGATGATGATCGCTTTTTCACCCTTGGAGATGATGTCAAAACGCTTTTTTATTCCCTGAAAGTGCAGAAGCTTAATACGGATCGTTTCAACATCCATACTTTCCAGTGCTGCCAAAATCGCAAGAGAAGCATCAACAGCGATATGTCCGCCAAAGCCCCAGACATTGAAGGTCCCTAGATCTTTCAGTGTAAAAGAGGTAAAAGGCTCATCGTCGATCAATAAAAACTTAATGTCCGAAATATCTTTACTTGGGTAGAGACGGATCGCTTCACCCTCGATAGTACTTAAAAACTCATCTTCAGCATTAATCACACGAACCTTTGCAGAGGCGATAAACTTACGGTAAGAGTCGTAAAAAAGCTCAAAATCGTATTTGTAATACTCCATATGTTCCGGTTCGGCATTGATCACGATCGCACAGTATGGGTTTGAGTTCAGAAAACTTCCATCACTCTCGTCAGCTTCAAAGATAAGCTGGTCAGTCGAACCGTCATAACGTACATTTGAGCTAAAGCCCTTAGACTCTGCTCCAATGATCGCAGAGCCATCCATAATAGCGGCGAGCATTGCAGATGTAGTACTTTTACCATGGGCTCCGGCAACGGCATAGACTTTCTGCTCATGAAGAAGATCCAGCAGCGCTTCACGACGTGCCAGTACTTTGATCTTTTGCTCTTTCGCTGCAACCACTTCAGGGTTGTTGGCTCGGATAATTGCTGAATGAATAACAAGATCCTGATCGTCAATCGCTTTTTTGTTGTGGGGAATAGTGACTTCGATACCCTTGTCACGCAAGATCTTCACTATTCGTGAGTCAGATACGTCAGACCCGGTGATCTCATGTCCCCTAAAGTGCATATACTGTGCCAGTCCGGAGATTCCTATACCGCCAATACCGATAAAGTGGATCTTCACGATTTATTTCCTGTTCTCTCCATTGCAGCAAGCGCCTCTTTTTTAAAGTGAGAGATATAAAAATTACTTGCCATATGCGTTGCATCGACATCCGCGATCGTTGCAATAAAGACGTCAATACTCAGGCCTGCATCTGCTCCAAGTTGATGTGTTTTCATCGCTTTAGAGAAGGTCTCATCACCGCAAAGCCCGGCAAGGATCTCAAAGAGTGCCGAAGCATCTGTTTTTTTACCTGCACTGTAATGTTCCATTGCATACTCATACAGCGCACGAAGTGTGGCGTAGTCCTGGACTTCACTGATATCCATTGTTCTTGCAGCTTCTAAAGCGTTAGTCAAGTTCTCCAGTGCCAGATCAAGGATGTTGGCATAATAAGCAATAAGATCAGACTCTTCAAAAGTCTCTTGTGCCTCTCCTTCTAAAACATACAGTGAAGCAATATCACCTTCTGATTGTGCTTTTAAGATCTTCTCTTTTAATGTGTCACTCATGATATGGCTTCCTTAATTCGTAATAGTGCTTCTTTAGTTTTAATCTCATTCTCGACGAGGGCAATACGCAGGTAATCTCGACCCGGATTTGCACCGTTCTCATCCGTACGTGCCAAGTATTCGCCCGGCAGGACTTTCAGGTTATACTCTTTGTAAAGTTTTTGAGTCATCTCTATGGCGTCATCGACTTTTAGCCAGATGTAAAAAGTTGCTTCTGGCATCTCTAATCCCAAGATCTCTTGTGCCAATTCAAAGTTGCGTCTGTATATCTTACGTGAAGCAGCTACATGCTCTTCATCACTCCATGCAGCAGCGGCAGCAACCTGCAGAGGCAGTGGAGATGCAGCTCCTACATAGGTACGGTACTGTCTATACCCCTTTAGTATCTCAGCATCACCTGCTATAAATCCACTGCGCAACCCAGGTGCAGAAGAACGTTTTGAGATAGAGTTGATGACCAATACATTTTTGAAACTCGCATTACCTACATGTTTTGAGGCTTCAAGAAGTGACGGAACGGGCTTGTCAGTGTATATCTCTGAATAACACTCATCATTTAAAAGAACAAAGTCATGTTTAAGTGCCAGCTTCACCCACTCACCCAGCTCATCAAGAGTAAGACAAGATGCTGTTGGGTTGTTTGGGAAATTCAAAATAACAAGGTCACAGCCTTTTAAAACTTCTTCATCTATTTCAGGCTTATAAGCATTCGCTTCACTGAGATTCAAAAAGTGCATCTTGGCCCTGCTGGCGATAGCCGCTCCTTCATAGATCTGATAAAAGGGGTTGGTAAAGGCGATTTCTGACTCTTTTTTGTCAAACAGAAGGTATTGAGGAAAGTTAAAAAGCACCTCTCTGGTTCCAAATGACGGTACCAGTTCAGTATCACTCAGCTCAACACCGAAACGATTTTTGACAAAGGTATGCATGGCATCTCTAAGGTACTCTTCACCAGCTGTTTTAGGGTACTTTTTAAGAAGTGAAGAGCTCTCTTTCAGAGCATCTTGAATAAACTCAGGTGTCTCAAACTGGGGTTCACCAATCGTCAAAAGGATAGGATCAAGCTCAGGGTTAGGCGCGATGTCTGCCAATAGTGTGTTTAATTTTTCAAATGGATACGGTTCAAATTGCATGTCTTCTCGTCTTCTAAGTTATCGCGATTATACCTTTTTTTTCCTATAGGCTTAATTTCCACCCTTAAATGCCATGTTTGTTCGCCTATCTTTGCTATACTGATCACCACTATTTATGAAGGTAAAACATGCAGCTTTTTCCATTTTTCAATAGCCTCTCCAATGAGGCACAGAGCCTGTTACTCACGCATGCAAAAGAGGTAGTAATGCCAAAAGACATGGAGCTGTTCGCACAAGGCGATCAGTGTAAAGATATTCTCTTTTTGGTTGAGGGTTCCGTGCGTGTCTACCGCCTGCACGAGAGTGGGCAAGAGATAACCCTGTACTTTTTAGAGAATGGCGAACAGTGTAATGTAAACCTTAATTCCGCGTTTACCGATACCCCAGCTATCGGAACGGCTGTCTGTGAGACAGACATTGAAGGTTATCTATTGCCTGCCGAGGTTGTTAAGACCATCTACGCGGCCGAAGCCCCTTACCAACAGTTTGTCTTCTCACTTTTTGCACGCCGACTAGAGGGAATGGCAGGGCTCATTGAAGATGTACGATTCAAGAAACTGGACCACCGTCTCCTTGACTGGCTGCACGAACAAGGTATCAGCGAGATCACCATCACCCACGAGAAGCTGGCTTCACACCTTGGAACCTCCAGAGAGGTGATCAGCCGACTGTTAAAAGA
>JAUVKK010000190.1 GCA_030596305.1 Helicobacteraceae bacterium
AGAGATCGCTAAATCTTACGATGTTCTTCTTGATGGCGGTGTTGCACTACGTGGTTCATTCCTTATCGACAAAGACGGTACAGTACGTCACGCGGTTATCAACGACCTTCCACTTGGCCGTAACATCGATGAGATGATCCGGATGGTTGACGCGATGCTATTTACTAACGAGCACGGTGAAGTATGTGCTGCTGGTTGGAACAAAGGTGACGAAGGTATGAAGGCTGACACTGAAGGTGTTGCTGAGTATCTTGCAAAACACGAGGGTGACCTGTAGGTTTCCTCTTCTCTATCGCACTTCCACTCGGAAGTGCACTCTATCTAGATCCATTTTCATAAATCTACTTTTTACTCAGTTTTATTCACCTTCTCTAAAACCTTTTCTAACGACTTTACAGTGTCCATTATGTTTCCAACCGTTTCAGAACCTGTCGAGACGATAACACGTACTCTCCAAAACACATAACCCAGCAATCCAAACAAAATAGCAGCAACAATCAACACAAAGATCAGAAGTCGATTTTCAATACGCCTCAGCGTCGGGTCAATAAGGTCACTTTTTGAACTGCTGACAACCTCTTTCACATTTATCATTGCCGTGTCTAGTATGTTGTTGACACCGCCTTCTACATTTTCAAACTGTTTAGGCAGGGCATTGGCAATATTGTTAATAGCCTCAGCATTATTGTTCAGTGCTTTAGTTAAGCCGACAATGAGTTCTTGATCTTTAGTAGTGAACTTGCCTTTAGAGGAGAGCTGTCTGGTCAGTTGTACAATCTGGTTTGAACTCTCTTGTATAGAAGCAACGGTCTCCTGTACTCCCGCGATGGTAACAATGACTTCAATACGGCTTGTTGTACTGTTGACATCAGATGCAACGGCATTAAGAGCTGTAAAAAGTATGAGACTGCTTAGTAGAACTATTAATCGCTGCATAAATATTCCTTAGTGTATTAACGTTTGTCCCAACCGACCATGCCCCACTGTTCAAGGTCATTTTGAAGCGTCTGCATCGTTCTGTCCTCTTTATGGCAGGCAAAACAGGCATTTGTCTCAGGCGGCATCTTGTACTTTATGGTCTCTGCCGGTGTCGTGAATCCAAACAGGTGTGTTCTAACGGTCAGCGGTGACTTCCCGGTGTGTTTTCCTACTTTCGGCATATGACACTCGACACAGAGTGATCCTTTTGAGTCAGCTTTATGACGGGTATGTTGTTCCAGACTCTCTTGATGCGGCCCTATAGGGGAGCCAAAATCGTGACACTTCATACACAGAGCATTACCCGTGTTATCTTTAGCCGTAGGTGCCAGTGTATGCGGGTTATGACAGTTAATACAGGTAATACCGTGTTTGCCTTTCATAGAGTGAACAAACTCATTACCCTGTGTACGGTTTTTTTTACCCATACCATTGGCATAAAACTCTTTTGTCTCATGTCCGAGGGTAAATGGCGCAGGCAGCTTATACTCACTCAGAGACTTGCCCGCTTCATACCCAAACGGGTAATCACGTGCATCCCCATAGATCTCACTCATGTTATGATCACTCAGACGCATATCACGGTTGCGCATATGACACTGAAGACAGACCTCATTTTGTCTGACCGGGTCACTTAACGACGCAAGATAGACTTTTGACTCAGGCTCTTCGACATGTTTAGATGCCGGACCATGACATGACTCACAGGCGATACCGGTCTCTACTCTTTTCTCTTTTGACATAAAGCCGGTAAAGTGGCAGCCGTCACAGGCTCTTGACGTTGGCAGTTGCTCATTGTCATGTGGATATGCCTCTTTATACCAGTACTTCCACGGCTTGAAACCCTGCCATTTTTGTGTCTGGACATTCCACTGGTAATTACCCAGAACATAATCTTCTGTTCCATTGATATCTTTACGCATCATAAAACGCTGTTTGAATTTTCCACCGACAGTATAAACGGCATCTTTAAGTGCAAAATTGGCATCTTCAGGAAGCTGTGAAAAGTCAGCAACAACGACCGAAGGATCTTTACTGGGGTCCTGTATCATCTTTGGATGTCGAGAGTTATGCCATGAGGTATGGTTCTCTTTATGACACTCTACACACTTTGATGAACCGACAAAATGGGCCTCTTTTTGATCACTACCTTGCAGATCAACCGTATTACCGACCCGGGTCTGTGTCAACTGTCCGTAAAACGGTAGTGCTTTTGCCGTTTTTTCATAAACAACATATGCTCCGGCTAAAGCCAATACCAAAACCATAAATATAAAAACTTTTTTCAAATGTAATACCCTTGATTATCTTACAACTGCGGAAGGTTCACCAAAGAAGTATCCTTGGAACTCATCTACTTCCAGCGCTTTACAAACAGCCAACACCTCTTGCGAATGGACGAATTCTGCTACTACCGTTATGTTGGAAGCATGTGCCATGTTGACGATCATCTTTACAATGTTATATGACTTTGTATCGGTATCTATGTTTTTAATAAGTGAACCGTCTATTTTGATATAGTCAGGTTCCAACTCCAAGAGATATGAAAAGTTCGAGTACCCTGTTCCAAAATCATCGATTGCGATCTTGGCACCGATCTCTCTAATATAAGCAATAAACTCTTTCAACCCGTTCAACTCATATAGGTCTTCACTCTCTACCAATTCAAAGACAACTTTTTCAGGATGGCTAAAAGCTTCCAACTGTTTTTTTATAAAGTTTTGCGTCTCTGAATTTGTAATATCGTCTGCACTCAAGTTGATCGATATATAGAGATCTTTGTCTTGAAAATCTTTAAAAGCCTGTACCAGCATCGCTCGTGTAATGTGTTGGTAATATTTTGTCTTTTTAGCAATATCCAGAAAGTAAAAAGGAGATAAAACAGTCTGCTCATCACGCATCCTTACCAAGGCTTCATACTTGATCACCTTTTGATCTCTGTCTACAATAGGCTGATAGAAGGCAATAAAATCATAATTTGCAATGGCATTTTTGATCTTTTTGATCATATCCAGACTCTCTACCTGTGCATTTTCCTGGAACATCTCATCATTATAAACAATATAATCAAGATGTTCCTGCTTTGCTTTGATGAGTGCTATATT
>JAUVKK010000065.1 GCA_030596305.1 Helicobacteraceae bacterium
AGCGGAATTGTTCAAGAAGTGTTGGGTGTTTTGCCATAAGAGTAAGACCTTGATTTAATTGCCGTATTATAACCTATTACGGCACCAACTAAACAGGTCAATTTTAACAGAGTGAGAAGGGGTGGGATTTGAACGAAGAGAGACGAAGACCTAGCCATAGCTAAGTCGAGGCTCTATTTGTTTGAAGATTGCACCTTATCGCTCTGCCCGGAGGGTAAGGGTACTTTTGTCTATACTCAGCGTTAGATAACCTTCAGCGTAGCTACGGCTATGCTAAAGAACATCTGCCTCGATTATAAACAAAATTACCCTCATTGAAATTGACCTGTTTGGTTGGTGCCGTAATAACATGTAATGGAGCGTTTTGTTTGAACGGCACATGCGTTCTGAGATGATAAAGCTCTATCCATCAGGATAAAACCTTTACCGAGCGGCTCTATTTAGCATTTAGTTTGTCTAATATTTTGTTTCCCTTTTTTATCTGAACCGAGACGATCGCCAGCTCCTCTTTTAACTCTTTGACCGCTTTGAGCGCTTTTTTATCTTTTTTTTCTACTTTTACACTCAGCTCTTTTTCAATCTTTTCTTTTCGAAGATCAAGCTTTTTTAAAAGAGTCTTAATCGATTTTTTCTTTCCCTTTTTCTTGAACTCGTCCAGTCCCAACGACTCTTTTACACTGTTTATAAATTTTGCTACACCCATCCGTTTTCCTTTTTGTCTAAAATTTCATTCATTTCATCATCATTGATCAGCATCTCTTCGTTCAGATTGCTAATATCGCTATTACTATCTATAAAGATTACTTCTGCCATAGCAACAAGATTTTTACTGATGTTATACGCATATGTGCTGTCATTCATCAGTGATGTTGCCATCTCATTGGTAATCAGATCATGCCTGATCAGACGATCGAGCGTGCCGTTAGCAATAATGTCATGTTTTTTAGTATGAAGTTTAGCTTTTGAAAGTAACAATAAGATTACATCCTCTTCATCTGTTGTTTCAATAACATTAATACTTCTCAAAAGCTCAGCCAAGTCTCTTCTGATCATATTGTATTGATCTTTAATATGCTCATTTTCACTTGTTGCATATTTAACCAGGTTCTTTTGAAGATGCTTAGTCTCTTTTACAGCTTCGACGATGTCTCTGTTGGCAAGTTTTACTTTGTACAACACTTCTATGTTTTCCGGAGACATCTGAGACTGGGCTCTCGTAGAAAAATCAAGAATTTCGCCGTATATGCCTTTTATCTTACGTATATAAAAAGCATCTATATCTACTGCACTCGGACTGTATGACTCTTTAACAACGTCATCGAGCTCCATTGTCGAGATGATATTGCTTCTTTTCAGATTTAGACCGTGTGTGATGATCTCAAAGGCATTCTCATACAGATGCTTTGTCTCTCTTATAAGAGCCGCCATAGCAGTTGATGGGAGTGCTAATGAAGAGTCATTCAGATATATGGCACTGTCAAAACTTTTATCGTCTTTAGAGTCGCCCTCTTTGAGTGTCGCTTCAAGAAAAACAACAAGTTTATTGATGAACGGAACCATTACAACTACCCCGATGACATTAAAGATCGTATGAAAGACCGCCAGTTTTAAGGTGTAGTCATCGTTGGCAATACCTACAACACTGCTTATAAAGTCAACTGAGTACATAATCTGCTGCATAAGCACGATCGCGATCAGTCCTGTCACTGCATTAAAGATAAGATGCGCCCCGGCTAATTGTTTGCCGACTATATTTGAACTCATCGCACCTATAATAGCCGTAATCGTTGTACCGACATTTGCACCGATGGCAAGGGCTAACGCATTTTCATAAGAGATCTGTCCGACGGAGAGTGCGGTAATGATCAACACCAGGGTGGCATGTGATGACTGCATGACAACAGTTGCAAAAATACCGATGCCGGTAAAGATAAAAAGCCCTTTTAAACCTACAACGGCGAAGCTCGCCAGATCGATCGTGTCTTTAAAAGTTTCAAACCCGTCTTTCATATAGTGGATACCAAGAAACAAAAAGCCCAACCCGGCAAGAATATACCCAATACCTTTGAGTGATTTGGCTTTTTGAAAGATAAGGATCACACCAAAGACAAGCATTGGCATAGCATAAGCAGAGATCTTAACTTTCAGTCCGAAACCGGCAACAAGCCATGCCCCCGTCGTCGTACCGATATTGGCGCCAAAAACGATCCCTATCCCTTGTGCAAGGCCGATCAGGCCTGCACCCAAGAAAGATATCGTAAGCACTGAGACTAAAGAGCTCGACTGCATCACCGTTGTAGCGATAATCCCAAACCCGATACTTTTATAAAGCTTATCAGTAGATCTTTGCAAGATCTTTTCTAACGTCCCCCCTGAGAAAGCTTTAAACCCTTCTTCCAGTGACAACATACCAAACAAAAAGATAGCCACCCCAGCGGCTATCTCTTTAAAATCCGGGCTTATCCAAAACCCATACGCCAAAATGAGTAAAATAGCTGGTAAAAACGTTTGCTTTAACACGGAGTCATCACTCCTCTCTTAAGCACTGTTATCAAAGTACGATCCCTCTGATCATAAAAAATATTGCCGCCGACAACACCGCAGCTGCTGGAACGGTTATAATCCAGGCAGCAATGATCTTCTTTACCGCATCTCTTTTGACATACTTAACTTTTTCGGCACTTTTCAACTGCTTTTTAGCTTCTTTGATCGTGTTCTCTTCCTCGTCGATCATTTTATAAAGGTCTACGATCCTTTCATAGTCCTCTTTATGCTTATCATCTTTTTTCTCTAGTGTTTTTAACTCACTATTAAGTGCTTTAAGATGTTTTTTCTCATCACTGATCAACTCTTTGTCATTCGCTATTTCATCTTTTACAGAGGTGGTTTCAAGAAATTCTCTTAAAAAACCGACACCAAAGATACCGCCCACAGCGATATGTGTAGAACTGACGGGAAGCCCAAGTTGAGAAGCAATGATGACGGTTATTGACGCTGCCATAGCTACAGAAAATGCTCGTATCTGGTCAAGTTCGGTTATCTCACTGCCCACTGTTCTAATAAGCTTTGGTCCATAAAGCGCAAGACCCATAGCAATACCGATGGCACCGACACCCATTACCCAAAGTGGAATACCCGCTTTGGCCGAAATGCCGCCGGTCATAACCGCATCATTAATCGCAGCTAACGGTCCGATAGCATTGGCGACGTCATTGGCACCGTGTGCAAAGCTTAAAAGTGCCGCTGCAAAGATAAGTGGTACCGTAAAAAGCGTATTCACCCCGGCTCGGCTATTTTCAATAGTTGCTGCTTTTTTGCAACCGTTTTTTTAAGGATCACATAAACGATGGCAGCAACAATAAGTCCGAAAATTGCAGCAACTATAAAAGAGGGTTTTTTGGTGTCCGGCAAAAACATCAACACATCAACAATCGATGGCCAGATCTTTTTTAGACCTTTTAAAGTCAAGTAGGTCACAAAAGCCCAAGACATTATGGCGACAAAGACAGGTACCCACTTTGTCGCCGATGCCACTTTGTCCTTTTTAAATACTATCGTCTTTTTGATGGAAAACATGAACAGTGCGGCAATGATACCCCCAAGAACCGGTGAAATTACCCATGAAGCCGCAATTTTACCCATGGTTCCCCATGCAACAATACTAAAGCCGGCTGCAGCGATACCTGCACCCATAACACCACCGACAATTGAGTGTGTTGTTGAAACAGGCGCTTTTATCATCGTAGCAAAATTCAACCATAAAGCGGCAGCCAGAAGTGCCGACATCATGGCCCATATAAAGGGATCGACATTACCGCCAAATGCTCCAATATCAATGATGCCTTTTTTAATAGTTTTGACAACATCTCCACCGGCTATTAAGGCGCCGCTCGCTTCAAATATGGCTGCAATAACAATAGCACCGCCCATCGTAAGCGCTTTTGAACCCACGGCCGGACCAACATTGTTTGCAACATCATTTGCGCCGATGTTCATCGCCATGTAGGCACCAAAGAGTGCGGCTATCGCTAAAAACACATTATTTGGCAACCCTCCTGTACTCATAAAACTATATGTCAGAACTGCTACCATGAAAAATAGCGCAAAACCAAGCCTTATAAAGTCAAGCCCACTCTCTTTAATGGCCACCTTTTCCATCTTCTTTACTGTTTGAATCTCCACTTTCACCTCACTCATATTTAAAAGCTGTATAAATAACTTCTTTATTAAGTATATGCCTAATGGACTTGTAATATATTGAATTTGTTCTAAAAAATGATTTTTATTTGTAGTAAAAATTTTAGCCATAAAAGTTACAGGTTATATACTCATAAACTACCCTGTTTTAAGAGACCTACACACTTTTCAACTCCACAATACCTACACAATGAACTGTTACATTGTGACATGCTAATTAAGAGGTATCTCACAAAAACAGAGATGTCCCAAAGGAGCTCAGCATGAAAAAATTACTTCTTGCAGTCATACTGTTTCTAAGCACCTCAGTCATGGCCAACAACAGCCATAATAACAACCATTATGCTAAAGTCCATTATCAAAATAACCATCATAACAGACAAAAGCACCACTTTGTAAAGGTCTCGCACAGTCGACCGATGTATGAGAATGTCGTCACCTACAGAGAATGCCGTTCACACCATAGTGATCATCGTACAGATAGACACAACGGTGCTATTGTCGGAGGTGTTATCGGCGGGCTTATAGGTAACCGTGTCGCCTCGAACCACAAACCGTTGCACACCGTCGGAGGAGCTGTTACAGGCGCTATTATCGGATCGCAGCTAACCAGACATCAACATCGTCCTTCAAAACGCTGTAAACATGTTGAAAAGCGCTTGACCGGTTACAAAAATATCGCTTATTGGCACGGTAAAAAGATCGTACGCATCAGTGACAGACCGCTTCGCAAGATTCGAATCGATAAAAAACGTCACGATCGCGGTTATGCAAAACGGTATTAAACGCTGTTTTAATATTTTGATACTATGTCAAAATGAATACACAAGAGATAATTAATGATTTTTTTGTAGCAGCTTACGAGACTGGTGCAGAGAGAACACCTGTACCGACATGGGCAAGTCAAAAAGAGAACCCATTAGCCCTGCTTAAACCTCACGACAAGACTCTTCAAAGAGTCGAAGTCAAAAGTGTACCGGGGGCCTTCCAACTTCTAAATCTTCTGTCAAAAGAGGAGTGTACAGCTTTAATAAAAGCTACAGAAGCGCTGGGTTACACCCAAGATGCTTCAGTCTCACTTCCTCGCAACGTACGTCACAACGAGAACCTTGTCTGGGTAGTGGACGAGACGACCCATGACATCATCTGGAGTCGTTGCAAAACCTTTATGCAAGATTACAAAGATCTCTTCAACGGTAAAAAGCCCTTGGCTCTGAACAGACGTTTTCGTTTCTACAAATACAGCGAAGGTGACTTTTTCAAACCGCACACGGACGGCGCATGGCCGGGGAGTAGTGTCATCAGAAAAAAACTAGTACAAAATGCCTATCCTGACAGATACTCTCAGATGACCTTTTTAATTCTACTGAGTGACGAGTTTACGGGTGGAGAGACAGCATTTTATGTGGACAAAAACAACGCTTCAAAGCCCGCCAAACGAACAGAGGATGTAAAGATCGTTGAAGTAAAGACACCTGTGGGTGGTGTACTCTGTTTTCCACACGGTACACACCCGATGCACTGTCTTCATGGATCAAGAGAGATACTTTCAGGGGTAAAATACATTATCCGTACCGATGTACTGTTTGAGATATAGGCCTTTAACCCTCTCTCATACTTAGAATTT
>JAUVKK010000279.1 GCA_030596305.1 Helicobacteraceae bacterium
AGACCTTAAAGAGATCATGGAGATCATGGCAGGTGAGCTTGATGTAAGACTACCGGGTGAAGAGAACTTTAAAGCACTTGAAGTCCCATGCAGTTTTGAAGTACCGGCTAACAGTTCATTTGACCTTGTCATCAAAACACCCACTGACTACTGCTGCTCTTATATTGAAGAATAATCACTCATAAGGGTAAACAGACCCTTATTCCTCTCTGTTAATCATCTTTCGTTATATTTCTCGAAATATTACTCCTCGAAAGAAGAACACACATGAAAAAAATCTACCTCTCGACATTAGCGATCACACTTGTTGGTATGACAATGACTGGCTGTAACGAAGATAAAACTGCAAAAACTGAAGTAAAAGCGCCTGTTGCACAAACACTTTCAACTCAAGCGGAAAAAGTCGGTTACACCTATGGCCTTCAGATCGGTGCTCAACTAAGTGCTTCCAAAGATCTTCTTGACAGTGATGCCCTTATGTTAGGTCTAAAAGATGCTCTCGATGGTAAACCAGCAAGAATTTCTCAAGAGGAGATGCAGCAAGCAACCGCTGCTTTTCAACAACAGGCACAAGCACGTGCGCAAGAGAAGATGGCAGGTGCTGCTGTGAAGAACAAAACTGAGGGAGATGCTTTTCTAGCTCAAAACAAGACTAAAGAGGGTGTTGTAACACTTCCAAGCGGTCTTCAATACAAGATCATCACTGCCGGAACAGGTGCTACACCAACGAAAGCTGACACAGTTGTGACACACTACACAGGGACATTGATCAACGGTCAGGTCTTTGACAGTTCAGTACAACGCGGTGAACCAGCTACATTCCCGGTCGGCGGTGTTATCGCTGGTTGGACAGAAGCCCTTCAACATATGAAAGTTGGCGGAAAGTGGCAGCTGTTTATTCCTGGAGAACTTGCTTATGGTGAGAATGGTGCGGGCCAGATGATCGCGCCTAACTCAACACTTATTTTTGATATTGAGCTTTTAGAAATCAAAAAGTAAATATATAAATCACTTGGCTTTTTGCCTCGTGATTTTTTCAATTATCTCCCCATCCTCTTCCTTATTATTTCATTTTTTATTTATTCCCAAACTTTTTTAATTACTTTATATCACTAGGATGTCACTTTTTCTTCTTGCTTGCTCAAGAAGAAAACCTAACGAAAAAGAAGAAGAGCAATACCCTCCGGCACTATGAGCTAATCAGACGAACAACATTCAACCTTCCGAGCTAATTGGCGGTTAGACGCCAATATCTGTTGTTACTTCAAACTTCCATACTTACTTCTGCGATACAAATAACTCTAAGAGACCGATTATCTGAACTAGGGATTAAAGCGAATAGCTTTAACTTTAAATCAATGCGTTACCGCTTGCTCTCTTTCCGCGGCATCTGCAAGGCTGAATGTAGGAAGTGGAACTCCGTTAAGAAAATCACTTTGTTTGAGCCGTAGGCGAGTTAGGGATTTTTAGGAGTGGAGTGAACGTAATGAAGGTAGTTGGTAGCTACCAACCCTGAAGCCGTCCGCGGGAGCTTTTTCTGTTTCTCTTTTTAACGGAGTAAAAAGAGAAAGGGCAGTCAACAAAGTGAAAAGAATAAAGATATGAATAAGCTATAAAGAAGAACGAACCCCAATGGCATGCCAAAGAATCACAATATTCAAAATAAAGATCAGCAGTGAACTTCCTCGCATGACGATGTGCTGTATCGTCGATCTACTTGCTTTATGCACTTTAAATGCAATCGCCATATGAATGATGGTCAGCAGTGATATCAATCCAACAGCATAAAGCTTACGTGTCATCTCCAGTGCCAATGTTGAATCAGGTGCGTAGAT
>JAUVKK010000159.1 GCA_030596305.1 Helicobacteraceae bacterium
TATAAAATCATTGACATAAAAAGAGCCTAAGTAAGTCTGCATCGTACCAAAAAGTGTCGCTACATCAACACCAAGTGCGTTGGCCTTTTTACGATCGATCTCGATCTCATACATAGGGTAACTTGGATTATAGGTCGTAAAAGCACGTCCGATGCGTGGATCCTGGTTCGCCTGTTTGATGATCTCATGAGTATAGTGCATAAAGGTATCCATGTCACCTGAGAGATAATCCTGGACTCTAAAGTCAAAACCACCAACGGCACCTAAACCTGAGATACCCGGCATGTTAAAGGCAGCGACAGTTGCATCTGAGATGTGTGCAGTGCGCTTAAATACTTGTGCAATAATACTGTTGACTTCCATACTAGGATCGGTTCTTTCATCCCAATGGTTCAAGGTAACAAACATTGCTCCAGAACTACCGTCAAGTGTTGATGTAATAAGGTTATAACCATCGATGACAATAACGTCGGCAACACCAGGAATACCTGCCACTATTTCCTCGACGACTTTACGAACTTCAACGGTACGCTCTATAGAACTACCAGGCTTAAGGTTCATGGCCACCATAAAGAGACCTTTGTCCTCAGCAGGAACGAAACCGGTAGCTGATGTAGCGAACATAAAGTATATAACACCTAGTAAACCGAAAAATCCTACAAGAACAGCATACTTCGCTTTGATCAGAAGTGTGATCAAGAGAGTGTATTTCTCTGTTAACCAGGTAAAACCTTTTTCAAAAAGTTGAAAACCAACGAATACTTTTTCATCTTTTCCGCGACGTCTGATAATGATCGATGCGATGGCAGGTGACAGTGTCAAGGCGTTTAGTGATGAGACCACAACGGCAAATGAAATAGTCAACGCAAACTGCTGGTAAAGCGAGCCGGTAATTCCCGGCATCATGGACACTGGGATAAAGACAGCAACAAGTACCAAAGTAGTGGAGATGATCGGCCCGATAAGCTCGATCATCGACTTCTTAACGACCTGAGGCATAGTAAGGTCAGGCTCTTTATACATGATGACTTCAACGTTCTCAACAACCAAGATAACATCATCAACAACAATACCGATGGCCAAGATGAGACCAAATAGCGTCAGGAAGTTAATAGAGAAGCCCGGGGCAATATACATAGCGGCAAATGCACCGATAAGCGAGACAGGAATGGCTACCGCCGCAATGACTGTTGGACGCCATGACTGTAAAAAGATATAGATGATAATAATAACAAGCAAGACCGCAATAAAAAGGTTTTGGACAACATTATCGATAGCAACATTAACATATTTGGTCGTGTCATAAGGGATAGAGTAGCTTATACCTTTAGGAAAGCGGCTCTCAACTTTTGACATGACCTTACCAACAGCTTCACGGATTTCCAAGGCGTTACTACCCGGTAGTTGGTAGATACCGACAAGACCAGTAGGGTTTTTGTTTAAGATCGCGTTCCAGTCATACTTCTCTGCGCCAAGTTCGATACGTGCTACATCACGCAGGTAGACTAGTGAACCGTCTCTTTTATACTTAATAACGATCTCTTCAAACTCATCAACCTGTGTAAGGCGACCTTCAGCTGAGAGTACATACTCGATCTGCTGGTCTTTGTAGGTCGGTGATGAGCCGATCTTTCCAACAGCCGCCTGTTTGTTTTGAGACTTAATAGCATTGATGATATCTTGCGGTGTAAGGTCTAAAGCATAGATGCGATCAGGATTGAGCCAGATACGCATAGCATACTTTTTCTCACCCATATTTTCTGCTTTACCAACACCGGGAATACGTTTAAGTTCATCCAAGACATTGATGTTAATAAAGTTTGAGAGAAAGGCATCATCATATTGCTCATCTCCATTAATGGTGACCATACAGACGATATTAGGGCTCTGCTTGTCAACAATGACCCCTTGCTGCTTGACCTCTGCAGGAAGAGAAGGCGTTGCCATAGAGACTTTGTTCTGCACGTCAACGGCAGCGATGTCCAAGTCATACCCAGGTTCAAAATAGACCGTGATCTTTGATTGACCGGCAGAGTTGGATGAAGATTCCAGATAGATAGAACCTTGGACACCATTGAGCTTGTCTTCAAGAGGGCGAGTAACAGAGTCTTCAACAGCGTAAGCATTTGCCCCTGTGTAAGTAGCTGTTACCTGGACTGTAGGCGGAACAACATCGGGGAACTCCTGGATAGGAAGAACGACCATTGAGACAAGACCGCTCACAATGATGAGCAGCGAGATGACCATCGCAAGAATAGGGCGTTTAATAAAAGTTACAGAGAACATACTACTTCTTTGCCTGCTCAGGGATCAGGTTATGTGATTTCATGACAGCGGTTATACCTTTTGTGTCTGTCATGTCAGTTGCATTGACTTCTCGTCCGTCTTTAACTTTCATAAGGCCAGAGATGACAACGACATCGCCTTCTTTCAGCCCTTCAGCGATACTTGTGTAGTAACGTGTTGAGACATTATTTGTCTTTACACTTGTTCGTCGTGCTGTATTGTTGGCATCAACAGTATAGACAAACTTTCCAAGCTGGTCTTCAAAAAGCGACTGTGGCGGCACCATAATAAACTCAAACTTGTCTGTGATAAAGATGTTGATGTAGACGAAGGTTCCAGGGAAGACAGCATTGTCTACATTGTCTATTGTTGCTCTCATCGATATCGTTGATGTTAACGGGTCAACAGTGTTGTTTCCAAAATCAACATAGCCATCAAGACGTTTACGTTTTAGAACATTTTCACCCTGGCCATGCACTTCGATAAAGGCCGGAAGATCTTTTTGCGAACGGAACTTATAGATGCGTTGCACTTCACTCTCTGTTGGACTGAAGTAGGTATAGATACTGTCTGTCTGTACGATAGTAGTCAGTACAGTTGATTCACCATAACCTACAAGATTACCGACGTCAACGCGACGTGCACTAACTTGTCCAGAAACTGGAGCAATAACAACGGTGTAGCTAAGTTCGAGTTCTGCGTTTTGTATAGCAGCATCGTCAGCTGCAATAGCAGCTACAAGCTCACCGTATCGGGCTTCATGCTGTTCAAGCGTAGCACGAGGTGCCAGCCCGTCTTTAACAAGTGGCTTGAAACGCCGAACATCCGCTCTCGCTAGTTCCAAAGATGCTTGATCTCGACGTTTTTTAGCTTTAGCTGACTTGAGATTACTTTTGTACTGTGCTTGCTCAATTAAAAAAAGTTTATCACCCTTTTTAACCTGGTCTCCATCTTTAAAATAGACCTTCTGCAGACGACCTGACACACGGGCACGAATTTCTTGGTCACTGCTGGCCTTAGTCATGCCGGTATATTGGAGCCAAATAGGAAATTTTTTTTTATCAACAGTGATTGTCTCAAGAGCTAACGGTGGCATAGCGTGTGGAGCAGCAGCTTTTTTCTCTTCGCCACATCCGCTGAAAAGTATAGCACTTGAAAGGGCAGCTAATAGGAGGACTTTTTTTGTAAGAAACATCATAAACCTTGTTCATATTTAATTGTTATGT
>JAUVKK010000253.1 GCA_030596305.1 Helicobacteraceae bacterium
TGTTGAGATGAACAGAGCAGACCCGTTCTTTGAACGTGATGCAACAGGGTGGCAGTTTATCGATGTGTATTCCGGTAATATCGATATGAGTTATGTATTGCCAAACAATGAAAACAGAGTGGTGGGGTTTAATACCAAGACCAAACGTCCTGAAGACAGAAAATATCAAGACGTTCAAAAACCGCCGCAGAAACACTATTAAGGAGCAGATTATGAATGTTTTTTATAAAATCCGCATGATGGCACTTAGAGTTGCTTTAGTGAGTGGGTTACTTACCGGTCTGCAACTGAGTGCAGATGAGTTTACGGAGAAAGAGCTGCAGGGTTGGACATCCGAATACCAAATTGTAGTGAAAGAGGGAAGACAACACTTTGCCAGTCCTACACTTGGAACCAATGGGGTAGCCTGCGCCCAGTGCCATCCTAATGCAGCGAACACCCACCCCGAGACCTATCCTAAGTTTCAAAAACAGTTAGGCAAGGTCATCACTATTGCAGAGATGATCAACTGGTGTATTGCGAACCCTCTAGAGGGAGAACGTCTGGACAAAAATGGTAAAAAAATGACAGCATTGATTACCTACATAACAGAGGAGCGACGCGGGGTCAAACTTGATCCGGGTAAACACTAATGCAGACATAGAGATGCAGTTTATAGACATAAAAGCTTATGACTGTTGTTAAATTAAGCATTTTACGTTATACTTCGCGTCCAAATTTTAAAAAGAAAGTAGGTGATGTGAATGCCTGGTATTACACTACGCTCGGACGATAACTTCGACGCTGCATACCGTCGTTTCAAGAAGCAAACTGACCGTAACCTTATCGTTACTGAAGCTCGCGCTCGTCGTTTCCACGAAACAGCGACTGAGAAACGTAAAAAGGATAAGATCAGTGCTCGTAAGAAGATGCTTAAACGTCTTTTCATGATGCGCCGTTACGAATCACGCCTCTAAGAGAAAGCCTTCGGGCTTTTTCTTAACCCTCTCACTTTCATAAAGTTCAATTTATGTCAAAATCAAAAAAAATTCTTTTCATAGATAATGATAATTTTCAAACCGAAATGCGTGCACAACTTTTAAGCGATACTCATCATCATCAAGTGGTTATAGTCGACTCATTTGAAGAGGTTGAAATTCTTTACCAAAAAAATAAATTCGACATTGTTATTATCGATTTTGCTCGTGATTTTGGTGCAAAGAGCTTAAAATATATTGACAGTATCGATCATATGCAGAAGATGATCACGATCTCGGAAAATGAAGAGTACAGTGAACCGCAGGGATGTGACTATTGTACTTCACATCATCAACGTCGTCGTCTGATACCACCCTTTCCCTTCCCTGAGTTAGTACATTTAGTCGAAAGTTTTGAGCTGACGATGTGTGCGCATAAAAAACACAAATAATTTTTAGAGGTGTCTGGTACTCTTTAAAAGAGTATTTTAAGATCAATCTCCAACACCTCATAAGTGATACTTCGCTAAAATAACGCAACTATAAAGCGAAGGTCTTTCATGCTATTTTCAGCTCCACTCAAAAGTAATTCAAAACGTGTTCTTCTTCTTGGTTCAGGCGAACTGGGTAAAGAGGTTGCTATCGAAGCACAGCGCTTAGGTTTAGAGGTAATTGCCGTCGATCGTTATGAAAATGCACCTGCACACTCTGTTGCGCACCGTGCACATGTTGTGAATATGCAAGATGAAGATGCGATCTTAGAGATCATTCGTCATGAAAAACCGGACTACATCCTTCCTGAGATCGAAGCTATCAGCATCTCGGCTCTTTTCAAAGCAGAGGCGGAAGGCTTTAACGTTATTCCTAATGCAGACGCTGTATCTAAGACGATGAACCGTAAAAACATCCGTACCTTTGCAGCGGAAGACCTTGGCCTTAAAACAGGACCTTACCGTTTTGTGACAACCTTAGAGGGTATGCGTGAAGCGGGTGAAGCACTGGGTTATCCTTGTGTTGTTAAACCGGTTATGAGCTCGTCTGGTCACGGTCAGTCGGTTATGCGTTCTGCTGACGATCTTGAGAACTCTTGGGAGATGGCAAAAGAGGCGCGCGGTGATGCCAGTGAACTGATCGTAGAAGCATTTGTAAACTTTGACTATGAGATCACAATGCTGACTGCCCGTAACGGTAAAGAGACGGTTTTCTGTGAGCCTATCGGTCACGAACAGCGTGA
>JAUVKK010000173.1 GCA_030596305.1 Helicobacteraceae bacterium
TTTCCTTTTTTACTCGCAAAAAACGAAACCAAAAAGCGCTCGAGACGGCTTCAGGATCGACAGCTGTCGACTACCATCCTTACACTCGTTCTCTCACTAAAAACGACAAACTCCCTATGGTCAAACAAGCCGTTTTCTTAACGTTCATCTCTCCTTCCAGTCTGCCTTGCAGATGCCACGAATAAGAGCAAGCGGTAACGCATCAATTTGAATTTAAAAGCTAAAGCTTTTTATGTGGTTGGGACTTGCTTTCGCTGTTTGTGTGTCTTGGTGCAGTTTAAATAGCCGGAGGGGTTTCGTGACTCATAATCTATGATGTATCAATATGTCACTGTATCCGCGTTCGTACTCTCTTCTTTTCGTTAGGTTTCTTCTCTGTACGAGCAGAGAAGAAAAGTGACATTCTAGTGATTTAAAGTAATTAAAAAAGTATATAAAACCAAATAAATTATACATGGAAGATAAAATGTCAAAATCTAGATAGCAAGTGACACTTTAGTCACTTGCTATCAACTATACTTGACAAACATACACTCAAGTTGCTATAATGTATAATATACAATTTAAAAGGAATACATTTTATGAATACAATTTTTGAAAAACTAACCCACCAAATGACAGAAGCAGTTGAGTCAGCGCTTTCGCTGGCGTTGCATAATAAAAATATGGAAGTAGAACCGGTACATTTTTTCTGGGCACTGCTTACCAACAGTAACTCGGTTTTAAACCAGGCCTTTAACAAGATGAATGTGGACAAGACAGCGATAGAGTTGGATGTTAAATCTATAGCGGACAAACTTCCAAAGTCTTCATCCGTATCAAAAGATAACATCCGTGTCTCTCGTAACCTTGTTCAGGCATTGGAACGCGGTGTTGGCGAGATGACAAAGTCAGGAGACAGTTTTTTAGCGGTTGATACCTTTATTTTGGCCAATATGAAAGAGGAATTGTTTAAAAGTATCTTGTCCAAATATGTGGACATGCTGGAACTCTCAAAGACTTTTGAAGCGATGCGCGGCGGACAGAAGATAGAGTCACAGACAGCTGATGAGAATCTTGAGAGTCTTGATAAATACGGCATTGATCTTACAGCCGAAGCGGGTGAGGGCAAGCTTGCCCCGGTCATCGGGCGTGATGAAGAGATCAACCGCATGATGCAGATCTTGATCCGTAAGACAAAAAACAACCCGATCCTTTTAGGTGAACCGGGTGTTGGTAAAACGGCACTTGCTGAAGGTCTTGCACAGCGTATTTACAACAAAGAGGTCCCTTTAAGTCTTCAGAACAAGCGTTTAGTTGCGCTGGATATGTCAGCACTCATCGCGGGTGCAAAGTACCGTGGTGAGTTTGAAGACCGTCTTAAAGCTGTAATTGAAGAGGTCAAAAGCAGCGGCAACATCATTCTTTTTATTGATGAGATACATACTATTGTCGGAGCGGGAGCTGCTGAGGGCGGTATGGATGCAGCCAACATCTTGAAACCTGCACTTGCCCGTGGTGAACTCCACACTATTGGTGCGACAACGCTTAAAGAGTATCGCAAGTTTTTTGAAAAAGATACAGCACTTCAACGTCGTTTCCAGCCAGTTACCGTAGGTGAGCCGAGTATCAACCAGTCACTGCAGATACTGCGTGGTATTAAAGAACGTTTAGAGGCGCACCATAATGTGACGATTACCGATTCAGCACTGATCGCTGCCGCAAAACTCTCTGAGCGTTATATTGGTGACCGTTTTCTGCCGGACAAAGCGATCGATCTTATTGATGAAGCAGCTGCTGAACTTAAGATGCAGATCGAGTCTGAACCCAATGTTCTGGCAGCAGTCAAGCGTGAAGTGCAAGAGTTGCATGTTGAGCGTGAAGCCTTGAAAATGGATGAGAGTGCATCGAATGAGAAACGTCTTGTAGAGATCGAGAAAGAGCTGGCAGATGCTGAAGAGAAAAAGCGTGGCCTGGAGACACAGTTTGAGCAGGAAAAAGCGGTCTTTGACTCTATTGCTAAGATCAAGCATGATGTCGAAGCAAAACGCCGTGAAGCAGAGTTGGCTAAAAACAGTGGCGACTTTGAGAAAGCAGCCGCTATTGAGTATGGCGATATCCCTAAGTTAAACGAGGAAGAGACGGCACTTCAGGAGAAGTGGAAAGTGATGCAAAAAGAGGGTGTTCTGCTTAAAAACAGTGTGGATGAAGACTCTATTGCAGGAATTGTAAGTCGATGGACGGGTATTCCTGTTAATAAGATGTTACAGAGCGAAAAAGATAAAATCCTGCATATCAAAGAGGAGTTGGATAAAGATGTAATTGGTCAAGAAACAGCTACTTTTGCTGTTTCCCGTGCTATTAAACGTAACAAAGCAGGGCTTTCAGACAAAGACCGTCCTATCGGTTCATTTATGTTCCTTGGTCCGACAGGTGTGGGTAAGACGCAGACAGCTAAGACCTTGGCACAGTTTTTATTTGACTCTCAAGAGTCGCTTATTCGTTTTGATATGAGTGAATATATGGAGAAACATGCTGTGTCACGTCTAGTCGGTGCTCCTCCGGGGTATGTTGGATATGATGAGGGTGGTCAACTCACTGAAGCGGTACGCCGCAAACCTTACAGTGTTCTACTCTTTGACGAGGTCGAGAAGGCGCATCCTGATGTCTTCAATATGCTGCTACAAGTCTTGGATGATGGTCGTCTGACCGATAACAAAGGGGTGACGGTAGACTTTACCAACACCATCATCATCTTGACTTCTAATATCGCCAGTGACAAGATCATGACCATGCAGGGCGATGCTGACCTTGAAAATGTTGTTATGAGCGAGTTAAAGAGCAAGTTTAAACCGGAGTTTTTGAACCGTCTTGATGACACCGTCATCTTTAATCCGTTAGGTGAGGGTGAGATCGAAGGTATTGTCAGTATCTTCTTCCAGGAGATCGCCAACAAGGTCAAAGAACGTGAGATCACGCTGACGCTTAGCGATGCGGCCAAAACGTTGATCGCACAAGCCGGATTTGATCCAGTTTATGGTGCTCGTCCGTTAAAACGTGCTCTTTATGAGATCGTAGAAGATCGTCTGGCTGACCTGATCTTAGGTGGTGATGTCGCTGAAGGCAGTACGGTCTCTTTTGATACTCAGGGTGATGAGATCAGCGTTAGTATCAGCTAAGAAAAATCGGGGTATCTCCCGTTTTATTATTCACTTTTAAAAAGTATAATGACTTCATGAAAAAAATCGTAGCTATTTTTATTTTGTTAACGCTCTCTCTTTT
>JAUVKK010000290.1 GCA_030596305.1 Helicobacteraceae bacterium
GATCGCTGCAAATGCACCAAATTTCTCAAGGTTAGGCGCCCATTTTGACTCCGTTACAAAGTCAAGACCAAAAGTCTGCATCGAGAGCATCGACTCTTGAAACAGTACCGTGAAGATCCATGCAGTGATCAGCAATACAAGTATTGCGATCAATCTGGTTGCATTGGCAAAGATATTGTCGATGATTTTTGTCATACAGTCACTTCTCTCAATATAAGACACCTCAAGATGCCTTTTTAGTGACGCGATTTTAGAGCAGTTAGGTTACAAGAAGGTTACATTTAAAGGATAATGCCCTGCTTTAGGGGGTTGTTACGGTAACAAAAGCTCTTTTTGCAACCATGACAAAGCTTCAGAATGTGTTGTGATCTCACCGTCGATCTGTGCCTCATACGCTTTTTCTAAAATGACTTTGAAGGTTTTTGAGGGGGAGAGACCAGCCTGCATCAGGTCTCGTCCCTGTAAAAGAGGTGGAATTGGACTACGTGCAACATTCAACTCTTCTGCTCTCATCTGTAACCATTCGCCAGCTTCAAAATCACCTTGAAGTGCCTCTTTAGTGGTGCGCCCTAAAAAGTCGGCTTTAGCCAGTAAAATAAGCTCTTGTATATTCACTTGATTTGCCAGGCGACGAATAGCAGCTGATTTTGCCCCCTGTTTATAAAACTGCATCGGTTTAAGATGATGTTTGACAAGGGGAGTGATGACCTCGATAAGTGCTTTCTCTTCACTTAGCCTCTCTAAAAATATCTCTGTTAAAGGAACACCTGTGTTTTCATGGCCGATAGCCCGAATACGTCCATCAATGGTCTCTGTTGTATTTGCCTTTCCTAGGTCATGACAAAGCGCAGCAAGCGAGAGGTAAAGATTTTTCCTTTTATCCTCACCATGGAGTTTTGTCATCGCATCAAGTACCATTAAGGTGTGTATCCAGACATCGCCTTCAGGATGGTAACTTGGGTCCTGTGGTACCCCATGGAGAGCATTAAGTTCAGGGAACTTAACTAAGATCCCAAAGTCATCCATCAGTCTAAAACCGATAGAGGGCTTTTTGCTTTTCAAAAGCAGTTTTTTTAGCTCTTCAAAAATGCGCTCTCTTGGAAGTTCATCAAGCATCTTGTTGGCTATCATCTCACGCGCTAACGTGTGCAGTTCATCTGTAGCTTCGAGTTCAAAACGGGCAGCAAACTGCACCGCACGGTAAAGACGAAGGGGGTCTTCTACAAAAGTTTTAGCATTGACCATGTCAAGTCGTTTCGCCGCAAGATCTTTTTGGCCGCCAAAAGGGTCAAGCAGTTTTTTCTCTTTCAAATCATAGCCCATTGCATTAATGGTAAAGTCACGCCTTATGGCCGCCTCTTCAAAACTAAGTGTACTATTGAGTGTGACACTGAAACCTCTATGTCCCTCTGATATCTTCTCTTCCTGACGCGGAACAGAGAAGTCAACCTCCATATCGGGAAGCTGCAGTTTTACAACACCAAAGCTTTTCCCGACACTGTTTACCTGGCCATAAGGAGAGAGCAGTTGCTCAAGTTTTTCAAGACTTTCAATGCCAAAGACCTCAATGTCAATATCTTTAGAGGGGATGTTCAAAAGCGCATCACGTACAAAACCACCTACAACTACAGGAC
>JAUVKK010000024.1 GCA_030596305.1 Helicobacteraceae bacterium
TTCGGATGTTCATCTGGAACAAAACGGCTTAAGAGATAGGCTGTAACGATCCAGCCAATGAAAGAGGCCGGGAAGAGGAAAAGGAAGTCAATAAAGTGACCCTTATTTGCCGTCCATGCCATTAGCGTTGTGATATCTCCAAATGGGCTCCAAGCACCACCGGCATTGGCAGCAACAACGACGTTGATCGCAGCAGGGACCAAAAAGGCTTTGTTTGTTCTGTTGATCGTGATCAGTACCGTAGAGAGGATCAAAGCTGTTGTCAGGTTGTCTGCTACCGGCGAAATGAAAAACGCCAGAAACCCCGTTACCCAAAAGAGCTGTTTAAAGCCGTACCCTTTGGCAATAAGCTTTGTTTTCAGTGCATTGAAGACACCGCGTTCGATCAAGGCTTCAATATAGGTCATCGCCACAAACAAGAAGAAGAAGATCTCAGAGATCTCTAAAATAAGATGTGCCATCTCATTTTCAAACGGTGCCATGTTAAGCCCGTTAAATGCGTAGTACGCCCCTAGGAGGATAAACATAAACGTACCAATAAACAGGGCAGGTTTAGCCTTGTTTATGTGATATTTTTCTTCCGCTGCAATAAAATAGTATCCAACGATAAAAATAGCCAGCAGCAGCCAACCAAACGGTTCGACTGCCAAGTCAATAGCGTGTCCTTCAACAGCTCGTGTCATTCTATCTCCTTCAAGATATGTAGTGTACCCCAACAGACTCTTTGCGAGCGAGCGCTGAATCAACGATCGCTTGAGCTGTTAGAAGTCTTAGTCGAAGCAGTCTGCCGATCTCTTCACCCTGCATTACTTCTATGGCCGATTTGGCCTCAAGAAGTCCAGCAGTCGTTCTGACGATCGACACTTTCTCCCACATAATTTGGCGAAGCTTATCTTTTTTCGGCTTATCACCTTGTAAAACAAGCGGTTCTTCGTTGATTATAAAGTTATTGTTACAAACGGAAAGCTTTTCATTCACAATAGAGTGGGCTGCTTTCAAAGCAAAGACCAGACCCTCCAACAGAGAGTTTGATGCCAAACGGTTGGCACCGTGAACACCCGTTGATGCTGCTTCACCAACAGCATACAACCCTTTTACAGAGGGTGTACGTCCACTCAGATCTGTTTTAATACCACCAATGGCATAGTGGAATGCAGGGGAGATAGGAACCTTATCATGCGGAAGACTATACCCGAGGCCAGAAAATCTATTTTCAATATTAGGAAAGCGCTGTTTAAAATAGCTGTATTCAAACTCTTTAAATGAGAGGTAGACCTGCTTGCCCGTCTTTTGAGCATAATCAAAAATTGCACGACTTACGATATCACGCGGTGCCATCTCCCCACGTTTGTCATAATCAAAAAGAAAACGGTAACCCAGATCATCAACAACCTGTGCGCCTTCCCCGCGAAGTGCTTCTGTCAGAAGCTGTTTTTGTGCTGTGCTCTCATCAACATAGACAGTTGGATGAAACTGCAACATCTCCATATACTCTAAAGTGATACCTTTCTCTTTACAGATACCCTGAAGTTCACCGCTGATACTTGATGCATTAGTGTGGTATTCAAAAAGAGCACCGACACCACCACTGGCGATGACCACAGCGTTAGCCATGATCTTTTTACGCTCACCCTCATGCATCACAACGATCCCGCAGACCTGCTCTTTTTCGAGCAATATGTCAATTACAATCGCACTTTCTAACATCGGGTGCGGATTTTTCTCTAGTAAGAAGTGATGAAGATAGCGCCCTGTTGCATCACCGCCCGCGTGCAAAATACGCTTTTGGGAATGGGCAGCCTCTTGGGTATAAAGCAGATTACCCTCTTTATCCGCATCAAACTCAAAGCCCCGCTCAATAAGATCGTGGATCACAGCCTGCGAATTTTGGCTTAAGACCTCAACCGCTTCTTTGTTACAGAGTCCTGCTCCCGCATCCATCGTGTCTTCTATATGAACAGCGATATCTGCATCATCTTTTGCTGTTGTCACACCACCTTGGGCATAAAAGGTATTACACTCCCAAGGGTGTGCTTTATTGACAATAAGGACTTTCTTGTTTTTAGGCAGATTCATCGCAGTATAAAGCCCGGCTATTCCGGCTCCGACGATCACAACATCATAATGCATCATATTACCTACTTCGCTTGCTCTGAGGGCATATAGAAGGGGTCATCTTTGTAACCGCAGCCTGTTAAAGTTAACAAGCTAACTGTTATAATCACTGCATGAAAAATTCGGCTCAGGTTCTCTCGCATATCGTTCATCAACCTCAATATAAAAAATTATCACAACATCAATGTATTAATGCCATAAAAGCACTTCTGCCACCCCATCTTCAGACGATGGTCAGCTTTGCCTATGTGAAACATAAGGTGCTCTATTTTGTTCTTACCCATCCGGGTGCTAAACAAGAGTTCGATATTATCATCGCTTCAATTAAAACGCCTTTAAAACAATACCCTCCGCAAAAGTGTCAGGAGTTGGATTTTGACGATATTCGAGCCTATGTCTCTCATAAACCCATACCTAAAACAACAGAAGTAAAAAAAGAGACCGTTCCCCTTTACGAAGAGCGCTCAGCCGGTACCTTTGAAAACGCTGTCAAAGATGAAAAACTCCATAATATTATTGAAAAAATACGTACCAGCATCCATGATCGACAAAATTAAAAACCTTCCAAAATCGCCCGGTGTTTATCAATATTTTGACCAAAACAACAAGCTTCTGTACGTAGGCAAGGCAAAAAACCTCTTTAACAGAGTGAAAAGTTACTTCCTTTTTACACCTCAACTGCGTCCAAATCCAAAACTTTCACCCCGAATTGTTAAGATGCTAAGTGAGACGACATCAATGCACTATATCGTTGTCAACAGTGAACACGACGCGCTTATTTTAGAAAACTCTCTGATCAAACAGCTCAAACCTAAATACAACATACTCCTGCGCGATGATAAGACCTACCCCTACATCTACATCGACACCGGTGAGCGCTACCCCAGATTTGAGATCACACGCAAAGTCATTAAAGGTAAACACATTCAGTATTTCGGCCCATACTCTGTCGGTGCACGGGATATTCTGGATTCAATTTACGAACTCTGCAAATTAGTACAGAAAAAGAGCTGCCTAAAAGGCAAACAAGCTTGTCTCTATTACCAGATGGACCAGTGTCTCGCCCCTTGTGAAAAGGAGGTTTCCAAAGAGCTTTATAACGGGATTGTGACAGATGCCATCCACTACATCGAAAACAAAAAAGTTCTTATTGCCAAACTTAAAGAGAAGATGGCATTTTATGCAGAGAATTTACGTTTTGAAGAGGCCGGTGCACTTCGAGACCGGATCGAACGTATTGCTAAAAGTGAATTGATCTCGCAGATCGATCTTGCCTCCGCAGAGAACTATGACATCTTTGCTATCAGCAACAATGACCAGCGTGCTGCTGTTGTCCGCCTCTTTATGCGTTCAGGCAAAATTATCTCATCCACACACAACTTTATCAACCTCAACAGCGGTTTCGATATCGATGAAGCATACGAACGTACTATTCTGGAGTTTTACGGGCATGAGAAACCGCCAATGATTGCACCGATCCTCGTAGCGCATGACTTTAAAGAAAAAAAACTTGTCCAAGAGCATCTCTCTCTTCTTTTCGAGAAAAAAGCGACCATCTCTCGTCCACAGCGCGGCAGTAAAAAACATCTTATCGAACTTGCCTTGAGCAATGCAGCTGAACTTCTACGACAAAAGAGAACCGACAACATAGATGATGTTGCAGGGCCTCTTCAGGAGTTACTCTCCCTAGAGTGTCTACCGCGTAGGATCGAGGCCTTTGACAACTCACATATGGCGGGTGAAGCCACTGTAGGCGGCATGATCACCTTTGACAGTGACAATTTTGACAAGTCGGGGTATCGTCACTACCATCTTCATGCACGTGACGAGTATGGTCAGATGCGTGAAACGCTTACACGACGCATTGAAGGTTTTGAAAGTAATCCGCCACCCGACCTTTGGCTAATTGACGGCGGTACAACACTTTTGGCCCTGGCAAAAGAGCTACTGGACTCTGCCGGCGTCAACCTTGATGTCATTGCCATCTCAAAAGAGAAGATCGACGCCAAGTCCCACCGGGCAAAAGGGAGTGCCCACGATCAGCTTCACACCACAAAAGAGAGTTTTAAACTCGTTCCCTCAGACAAACGCCTGCAGTGGATGCAGCGTCTTCGTGATGAAGCGCACCGATATGCCATCACCTTTCATAAAAAAACAAAACTAAAACGAGACCAGAGTTCCAAGCTGTTAAACACTCACGGTATCTCACAAGCAAAAATAGTCAAACTGCTTCAACATTTTGGCACCTTTGATGCCTTGCAAAGTGCTACTCAAGAGGACATTGCAGCTATACTGAACAATAGTGATGCAAAAAAAATCAAGATGCTATATAAATAAGTTATATTTGCTTTTAATTATGATATATTTACTCACAACTCCCAAAATTTGGAAATCCTTGAAAATTTCTACGTTTAAGTTTTCAGGGGTTCCCAACTAAAATTCGAGTATATGAAACTATAAGGTTCTATAATGGAAAGACCTGACGCTATTGACGAAGAGTACATCTTTGAAGGACGCGCGATCATCAGCCAAACCGATACAAAAGGTGTTATCACTTTTGCTAATCGCAAGTTCTGTGAGATCTCCGGTTATTCACCGGCTGAGCTCAAAGGCCAACCACACAACATCATTCGACATCCTGACATGCCTAAAGCAGCATTCGCTCAGATGTGGGAGGCGATACAGAGCGGACAATCATGGAACGGTATTGTGAAAAACCTGCGAAAAGACGGACTTTACTACTGGGTCTACACTGAGATATCACCTGTTCGTGACGATGATGGCAACATCACCGGCTATATCGCCGCACGTAAGCCGGCTAGCCGTAAAAATATTGATGAAGTCGTTGGAATATATAAGACAATGTTAGAAAAAGAGAAGTAAGGAGATTATGTGCTAATTTACGACCACAACAAAGAGTTCATCGGAATTGATCAAGAGAGTTTGAAACTTCTCGGTTATGAACGTTTCGAAGACCTGATCCACGATCATAAAGATGTGGCTGAACTTTTTGTAAAAAAACCGGGTTATATCCACAATTTTACCAATTTTCCATGGATTGACTTTGTACTACATGCTGAATCAGATGATTCAAAAGTCATTATTGCTGGTAAGTCCAATGCCTTTTCTGCAACGATCGAAATTGTAACACTTCATCTTAACAAGGCGCCCAATGAAGATGCCTTCTTGATCAAACTGAAAAATGTTCAGAACTATCAGCTTGACGCTTCAGAGCGTCCAGAGCAGGCACCGACACCATTCAACCTTGATACTAAAGATTTCAACTCCCCGTCAGAAACAGAGAAGTTGGCAGTAACACCAGCTCAAACACCTGAGCCGGCCATTGAAATCGAACCCATAGTTGAGGATGTTCAAGAGCAAACACCATTAACTCTGGATGAAGATATCTTTATCCAGCAAGAAGAGAGTACGCCGCCAGCCGCTGCACCTGCTGAAGAAGAGCTCGATATCTTTTTCCATGACGAAGAGCAAGAAGAAGATGAGCAGCGTATAGAGGCCGAACCAGAATTCCCTGTTCCCGAAGAGTCTGTCTTCGACAACATACAAGAAGAAGAAGAGAAAGGTGCTCCAATGCTTGGAGCATACTTGAATGACGAAGATAAAGAGTACCTTGCTGACTTAAAGTTCAGTGATGACTATACTTATGACCCACAGATCGCAGCAGATGAACTTGGACTGCCTGTTGATCTGATCGAAGAGTTTATCGGCGACTATATCAAACAGGCACACGAGTTCAAAGATCAACTCTTTACTGCTACCGCTGATGGAGACTTTGACAATATCAAAGTCCTTTCACACAAATTAAAAGGCGTTGCTGCCAACCTTCGTATTGAAGACTCTTTTGAACTGCTTAACACTATTAATGAGACAGACGACATTAAAGAGTGTGAAGCAAATCTGAAAAAATTCTACCTTACTGTTGCCAAGCTTGAGGGCAAAGACATCGAAGAGGTAAAACTTGAACTTGAAAAACCTGTCGACCTCTATGACCTTACACCTAAGTTCGAGCCAGAGCCAGAGCCAGAAGAGGAGATCATACTGCCTTTGGATCTGCCTGAACTAGAAGAGGAAGAAATATTAGCAGAACCTGTATTGCTTGATACACCTTATCAGGAGACGGAACCGGCTGCAGTTGCTAGCGATGCTAGCGATGATCTATATGATTTCGGCCTGATAGCTGACGAAGGGAATGAGCCTCTTGTCGTCCTTGATGACGAAGAAGAGATCATTTCAGACATTCAGGATTTTGAACCGCAAGAGAATGATGATGTCGAGAATACACCAGTGCTTACGTACGATGTTACTATCGCCGCAGCTGAGATCGGTCTAAGTGCTGATCTTGTCGGTGCCTTGATAGACGACTATATTATAGAAGCCAACGAGATGAAAAGTAAATTAAACGATGTCATCGCCTCTTCAGATGTCATGCGATGGAAAGGGTACGCTACCCAACTCAAAGGGGTAAGTGACAACCTTCGTATCAAAGATATATCCGATGTACTTCAGACACTGATCACAAGTACTGAAGAGACCCAAGCCAAAGCCGCTGCACAAGAGTTCTACGGCTTTATAAACCAACTTTAAACAGGAGTTACGACAATGATAGCACTTAAAAATAGATTGCGACTGATCAGTCTCTTCCCGATTCTGATCCTCTTCGCTCTAGCAAGTTATTATGTTTTTACAGCATATACAAGTTACCAGTCAGCAAAAGTACTGCAGGCAAAACTGGATGAAAACGTCTTTTTGAACGACCTGGTCCGTAACCTGTCGCGCGAACGCGGTATGACCGTTATGTATCTGGGTAATCAATCAGAGACGACAAAAAAGTCACTGATCGCACAACGCGATATCGTTGATGAGAAACTGGCTGCCTTTGATGAGCATCTTTCACACAATGAACTACTGCACGACCATAGCGGTAAAGTCGACTGTATCGCTTGTAAAAGTCAAAAGACCATTGATGATCACTTCCAGATCATTACCGACAGCCGCCCGGATGTAGATTCAGGTGAACTTGAATTTGAGGACATCTACGAAACGATCTATGGCGCTGCAGAGGCCGAAGTACTAAATGAACTTCGCTCAATCGGTGCGTTTAAAGTTGACCCTGAGATTGCTTCTCTTGCAAGTGCCTACATCAGTATTCTTGATGCAAAACACTTTTCGGGAGACGAACGTGACTTTATTAGTTACGCTCTGGCCCGTGCTACCAAGTTTGATGCAGAAGAGTTGAATATCTGGATTACGCTGATCGGTAAAGCTGACTCTATCAAGTATGACGGTATTCAAAATGACGCTGTTGTCGCTGAACTGACTGCTATCTTTACAGATGAAGACAATGCTGAGCTATTTGAAGATATTACAACAGAACGTGCAGAGATCATGCAGGCTGTTAATGACGGCCTCTACTCAACAGAGTCTGGAATCTGGTTTACGATGTTATCAGAGAAGACCAATCTTCTTTCAGAAGCTGAGGCGATCATGATTGACGCTATGGCGGCTCGTTCGAATACTGTTCAAGAGAACGCGATCCAGGTCCTATCTATTGCTGTTGCGATCTGGATAGCTTCGCTACTGCTTGCATTCCTGGCTATTGTCCTTTCTAACGATATCGCGCGTAATATCAGAAACCTGGAGTCGGTCCTTAACCGTGTTGCAGAAGATACTGCTGACGAAGAAGATCTTGCTCACAAAATCAACCTTGATACTGCGGACGGTACTGCGCAAGCGTACGCTCTTCTTGAAAGTGTCATTGACCAGACAAAACAAGAGTCTGAAAAAGCGATGGAGGCTTCAGAAGCCAAGTCGATGTTCCTTGCCAACATGTCACATGAGATCCGAACACCGCTTAACGGTATTGTTGGGTTTACGGAACTTCTTAAAGATACTAATCTTCAAGAGGAGCAGCGTGAGTTTATTGACATTATCGAGAAAAGTTCTGAGAATCTTCTTGAGATTATCAATAACATCCTTGACCTCTCTAAAATTGAGAGTAACAAACTTGAGATCGAAGAGATCGTCTTTAACCCTATCGAAGAGTTTGAATCAGCTGTTGAAGTCTACGCAGTACGTGCTTCTGAAAAACATATCGATCTGGGTTGTTTCATTGATCCTGAGCTTGAGCGTCCGATCAAAGGTGATCCGACCAAACTTAAAGAGGTCATTATCAACCTTCTCTCTAATGCTGTCAAGTTTACAAACAGCGGCGGAAGCATCAATGTTGATGTCCGCAAACTCGCAACTGATGATCCTAACCGCACACGCGTCCGCTTCGCGGTAGAAGATAGCGGTATCGGTGTTACCGCTGAGCAGAAAGCCAATATCTTCGAAGCCTTTGGTCAAGCCGATGTATCTACGTCACGTAAATACGGTGGTACAGGCCTTGGTCTGACGATTTCCAGCCGTTTCGTTGAGCTTATGGGTGGTCAGCTTGATCTTGAGAGTGAACCAGGTCATGGAACAACATTCTTCTTCGAACTTGAATTCGAAGAGATCGAAACACTTAATGACTCGATCAGCGGTACATTCAGCTATATCAATGCACTTATCCTTGAGTCAGATACTAAGACGAAACGTCAAGAGATCTACCTTAAAGAGTACCTTGACTTCTATGGTGTCAGTTACACAACATTCAAAGACATAACAGAGCTGCAAAAACTTGAGCGCCAGATCAACTACGACATGTTGTTTGTTGACTACGACTACACAACTGAGGCAGGCGTAGAAGAGTTCTCAAAACCACAACAAGACCTTGTACTTGTAAATAAATCATAATATATGAAGAAAATCGACTCTATGGGTCTGGAGATCTTCAAGGTTATGTATGAACCGATGCATGGTACAAAGCTCAAAAATGTTCTTGAATCATTTGATCTTGAATCATTCAACAATAAAAAAGCGCAGAAGATCCGTCATAAGAAATTTGATGCGGCTACGAGTAAATTTAAGGCAAAAGCCCTTGTCGCTGAAGACAACATCATTAATCAAAAACTGATCCGTCGTACACTCGAAGACCTGGGTCTTGAGATCACAGTGGCGAATAATGGTCTAGAAGCGTTCGAAAAACGTAAAAACGGCGACTATGACGTT
>JAUVKK010000034.1 GCA_030596305.1 Helicobacteraceae bacterium
AACGTACAACGTCCATAGAGGTAAATCCACCACCAACACAGACAACTGTCTTACCGGTAAGGTCAACATAGTCAGTCGTAAGAAGGTTCTCTTCTTGTACCTCTTTTGGTATTGCGATATCGTACTTCTCATAAAGGTTGACACGATCAAGGAAGTCAATAGCACCCCAATAACCCTGAACCTCTGGTCGCTCGTTGTTACAACGAACTTTTTTAGAGAGACGTGTACCTGCTGCGATCATCGTTGCATCATAATCTTTTTCAAATTGACGCATCATATCTGCTGAGACAGGTGTGTTGACAATAAAGTTCACACCAAGATCGCGGACACACTCGATATCTTGGTTGTATTTATCGATCGGCATACGATACTCAGGCACACCAACAGCAACTTCACCGCCTAAAACAGGAAGTGACTCATAGACATCACAATGGATACCTTCTAATGCAAGATAGTAAGCGGTTGTCAGACCGGCTGGGCCGGAACCGACGATCGCTACTTTTTTACCTGTGTCCGGTTTTTTCTCTGCTGGATGGAAAAAACCAAAACCGTGATCTGTCTCATAGTCAGCGCCCAAACGTTTAAGTGCCATGATCGATACCGATACATCTAAGTTCGCACGACGACACTCATCTTCACATGGGTGAGGACATACACGGCCACAGGTATGTGCAAGTGGCATTGTTTGACGCGTCGCTACTAATGAATCATCGAAACGAAGGTCACGAACACCCTCGATGTAACCAGGAATATCAACATGCGCAGGACAGGCATCCGTACACGGTGCTGTAACCTTTGCAATGTAGTTGACTGACTCATCATAGTGCTTTGAAGGTTTCTGCTCTTCAATACAGCGAACAAAGTCAGCTTCAAAGTGCTCCATCAAGTCAAGAAGTGGTGTTGGTACGGTCTTGCCGATCTCACATTTAGACGTTGTCTGCATGGTACGGGAGACCTCTTTGAGGTGATCCATATCTTGCATACTGCCTTCGCCACGTGCGATCTTGTCCATCAGGTCATACAAGATTCGTCCGCCCCATCGACCAGGTGCACAACGGCCGCAAGCTTCAGAATAGACCTGATACTGCGCCGCGTACTCTGTCGCTAGACGTACAACATCTACCTCTGAGTCGAACAAGGCAACCCCATCCCAACCGATAAAGGCTTTGGATGAAGAGTGCTCATTGTACTGCTCAGGCAGGTTGTATGCTGATTCTTCCCAAGCGTCGTCAGCCTTGTCAACATTGTTGATAGACTCCCCACGCCAGGTTGAAAAAAAGACTTTACTCATTGGCTATGCCTTACTTTTTAACAACAATTGTCCAGTCAGCTTCATTGAATTTCAATGAGTTAGCTAACTCAAGCCCACACTCTTTTACAAGGTCAGCACTACGTTGGATAGGTGTAAAATCGCCAATCTCAAATAAGAAAATAGCAACTTCTCCGGCAGGATGTTTGTCCAGGATCTCTTTCATTCTTGGTTCAAACTCATCATGAAGATGGCGTAGATCATAACGTTTCATCAGCTCTCCTATCTATCAACTTCACCGAATACGATGTTAGTCGTACCGATGATTGAAACAACATCCGGGATATAGTGACCCGGAAGTAGGTCTGTCAAAATACCTGTGTGCCAGAAAGACGGTGCACGAAGTTTTAGACGGTAAGGGTATGGACCACCTTGTGAGTTGATGTAGAAACCAAGCTCACCTTTTGGTGACTCTGTTACTACATAGACTTCACCAACCGGTGGACGCATACCTTGAGTAACAAGTACAAAGTGCTGCATTAATGAGTAGTTCTGTGTCATCAACTCAAGTTTTGGTGCCGAGATGTATTGCGGTGCATGTGCCATCAACTCAGTCTCGTTGTTCTTCACAGTCTCAGCATACATGTCGATTGTCTGATAAAGGATCTTCGCAGACTCTCTCATCTCTTGCATGTAGACCTTGTAACGTGCGTAGTTATCACACTTGTCAGAGTATGGTACTTCAAACTCGACTTCGTCATAAAGCTCGTATGGCTCCTCTTTACGGATGTCCCACTTAACGTTAGACGCACGTAGCATTGGTCCTGTACAGCCCCATGAAAGTGCCATCTCTTCAGGAATAACACCGACATCTTCCATTCTCATCAACCAGATACGGTTGGTGTCAAGAAGATCTTCATAATCTTTGATGTTCTCAGGTAATTTGTTAAGGAATACTCTAAGGTCATGTAAGAAGTTATCTGGAATATCCAGAGGCACACCACCGATACGGATCGCAGCGTGCGTCAGACGTGCACCACAATAGTCTTCGATGATATCCATCAGGTACTCACGCTCACGGAAAGCGTAAAGGAAAACTGTCATCGCACCGATATCGAGTGCTGTTGTCGCCAACCAGAAAAGGTGAGACATAAGACGGTTGATCTCAAGAAGCATCATACGGATGACTTTTGCACGACGTGGTACTTGTACATCGATGAGTTTCTCAACAGCCAGGGCAAAACCGTAGTTGTTTGAACTTGACGCGATGTAGTCCATACGGTCGGTTGTCGGCATAAACTCATTGTAGATCATGTTCTCAGCCATTTTTTCCATACCACGGTGTAAGTAACCGACATCTGGATGTGCTTTAGTGATCTGCTCTTGCTGCATGTGTAGAATAAGACGTAACTGACCGTGCGCCGAAGGGTGCTGCGGTCCGAAGTTAACGATCATCTCATTATCTTCTCTATCAAAGGTAATATTCTCAAAAAACGGACGTAATCTATTTGGTTGTTGCATATTCGCCCCTATCTCTTTCTGTCTTCGATGATATGGCCATCAGCTTCATCGAATTTTTCTACTAAGAAGACCCCGCCCTCTTCTTGGAGGGTCTCTACTGTCGGTTCTGCATCAGCGGCTTTAGGTTCAGCACCCATCGGTACTTCGAATCCTAGGCGGCTGAAACGTTCTGTGTCAAGACGGTCGACTTCAGCACTATCACGGATCTCAGGCCCGATAATGGCACGTGCCTCTTTACCGTAGATACGGTCGACTTCATACCACGCAGCAAACTCATCACCCTGAAGAGGATATGTTTTACGAAGTGGATGGCCTTCCCAATCATCTGGCATCAAGATACGTTTCATGTATGGATGGTTGTTGACGATCGTTCCGAACATGTCGTACATCTCACGTTCAGACCAGTCAGCAGAGCGGAAAAGTGGACTAACACTCTCGATTGCCTGCTTCTCATCAATAAAACATTTAATACGTAGACGCTTACGCTTACTCATAGAGAGCATCTGATAGAAGATCTCAAATTGACCCTGTTTCGCAATCCAGTCAATAGCAGACATCTCAGAAAGCTGCGTATAACCAAGCTCATCACGAAGCAGCTCTAGTACTGCATAGTTGTCTTCTGGCTTGATGTATACAACCATCTGCTCTACTTGAATGTAAGCATCACTGACATCAAATTTTGCTTTGATCGCTGCCAAGTCTGCTGCGAATACTGCATCGTCTTCTACTTTAGAAGTCGGTACCTGCGGTGCAATCCAGTAACGGTCTGTGTAGTACGACTTTTTCTGTACGTCGTCTTTTGGCTTATACGCTCTCATCTATAACAACCTTTTAGGGCGCTGTGCTTTACCTGCTTTTTCAGCACGGATCTTCTTTTGAAGCATCATCACAGCATATTGAAGTGTCTCAGGACGTGGTGCACAACCTGGAAGATAGAGATCGACAGGGATAATACGGTCAACACCTTGTACTGTTGCGTATGTGTTGAACATACCACCTGTATTTGCACATGATCCCATTGAGATAACCCAGCGAGGTTCAGCCATCTGGTCATAAAGACGTTTGATGAACTCAGCGTGTTTCTTCGTCAATGTACCGGCAACGATCATCAGGTCTGACTGACGCGGAGAAGCACGGAAGATCGTACCAAAACGGTCAAAGTCAAAACGTGATGCACCAGATGCCATCATCTCGATACCACAACAAGCAAGACCATAAGTCATTGCCCAAAGTGAGTTAGAACGACCCCAGTTAACGACCTTATCGATCGAGGTCAATGCGATTGGAAGACCGCCATCTTGTGAATAATTTACTTGATGTTGTGCCATTCAAGGGCTCCTTTTTTCCATGCGTAGATAAAACCGATTGTCAGCAGCAAGATGAACATTAACATCTCAACGAAACCGAACCAACCCAGTAGTTTGAAGTCAATTGCCCATGGGAACATAAATACGACCTCAACATCAAACAGGAGAAACAGTAGTGCGAACAGATAAAACTGTGTCGAAATACGGTTTGGCTGTTTTGTGACTTCCGGACCACACTCATAGATCGAAAGTTTTAGCTTTTCAGTGTCTTTACGTGCTAATGCGCGGCTTGCCCAGCGCGCAGCCAATGTGGTTGCATAAAATGCACCGAATGTTAATACGAAGAGTATAAACACCCCAAAATAGGGACTTGTAGTGCTTACATGTTCCATATGGATAACCTTTTTTGTTGTTTATAAACAGCTAAAAACACCTATTTCCAGGGGTTTCTAGAGCTATGTTTTCTATAGAAAAAACAGTTATGCTCAATATATCCTAAACTGCTTTAAAGCTACTTTTTTACTAATTTCAAATCGAGGGTGCGTGCTACCAAGTGTTACAAGCTAAAATACTACAAAGAAGGGTGTGTTTTTATTTGTAACACTAATGATGGTGAATCAATTATGAAAAGATGGCGAAGCTCATCTAAAAAAGCACTTGAATATTTAAAAGTTCAGATTTGGTGCAGATTGTGCTGGATGTGAACCCGAAGACGTACATCGGTACGTTGAGAGGTGAACTCCAGTGCAAGATGCGCCGAAGCTGAAACTTTTAAGAGAGGAAGCCCATTGATTTTTCAGAATCAAAGTTCCCTTTTTTCTCTTTCTCTACCTCCTGCTTAAACACCTCCATCGTAAAGAGAGGCTTCTCCTGCGTAGCCACAGCATAAGCACAGTTTTTAATAATAAGGTTGATCTGTCCGCCGCTCAGGTCGAACTTCGTCAACTCTTCAACATCAAAGCCCTCTTCGTAAGGTGCATTCTCCGGAAGCATCTTTGCCCACAGCTTTTTACGTTGGACTTTGTTAGGTCGTTTAAACTCTATTTTATAGTTAAAGCGGCGCGAAAATGCCACATCAATATTTTCAAGTAAGTTGGTAGTTGCAATCAGTATGCCTTCAAACTGCTCGATCTGTTCCAAAAAGATGTTCTGCATCTGGTTATGCATCTGCTCTGCACCACCGCCTGGACCGCTGGAACGTGAACCTAAAAACTGGTCTGCTTCGTTGAGAAGCAGGATCGGTTCTGTTTTAGTTTTCGAGCTCAGATCTCTGAAGGTGTCAAAGATCTTACGGACATTTTTCTCACTCTCTCCTACATACATCGAAAGGATCTTCGAGCAGTCAAAAGCAAGTACTTGACGTTTGAGAGATTTGGCCAAAGAGTAAGAGGTCATTGTCTTACCTGTGCCCGGAGGACCGTAGAATATAATGCGTGCATCCAGTGCACCTTTTTTCTTTTTGATACCCCACTCAACCAAACGGGCCACAACCTCTTTATCCATCTGACGCATCAGGTTCTGCAAGGTCTCGTGTGTCTTGGGGTTTAAGACAACATCATTAAGATCCTGTTCCGGCTCTATCAGCTCAAAGATATCCTGATCTTTTATGGCCATATCCATCTTGAGTTTATGTACTTTTTTCTTCTTTTGCGGATGCATAATTGACTGCACTACCTCATCTGCAAGAAAAAATGCCCGTGAGATCCCGCCAAAAGGGTTTAACATCTCTTCATAGTCGATCACTTCGCCGCTGAGAAGGTTCGATCCATCCTCCAAAAGCGAACGGTTTTTAATACGTTCATACTCATCCAAGGAGATAAGGTCTATCAGGGAGTTCATCTCACGCAGCGAAGCGTCACCTGCGTTGTACTCCTCTTTAAGGAGTGCCAAAACGATAACCTGCTCTTTGTGGTCAAGCTTTTTCTGTTTAAAAAACTTCTCTAACACAACATCTTTAGTGGTCACTTCTACACGCTCTTCGATCCGTTTTTCCAACATGTCAAGTTTTGTACGGATACCATTGATCCCTAAAGAGTGTTCATGCACATTTTGACGGATACTGCTGATCTTCTGGTAAAGCTCTATTCGAAAGAACTGATCTTGCAGGTATTCCAAATGGTCTTCGTAAGGTTTGATCTCAGGAAGTTCGATCTCATGCGCACCCTCTTCGATAAGACGCAAAAATGAAGTCGTCAAGGCTACTGCTGTATTTAAAAGCTCCAGTTCCGTTACATCACTGATCTTCAGCGGTGTAAAACTGTGTTGTGTCACCCACCCCAGTTCAAGAAGTTTCTTGATCAATCCAAGATGTTGGATATAGGTATAGTTTTTCTCTCCGTAGAGTGACTGCAGGATATCAACTACCATCATATCTTCATTGCCGGCTATATACTTTTGAGCCAGAAGCTGCAGGACTTTTGCTTCATCCTCCGAACACTTTAGCTGACCATAGACCTCTGTCTTGGTCACATCTTTTTCTTCTAAAAAATTGATTAAATATTTCAAAAATACCTCTATATTATGTTTTCTGTTTAAATTATAGCAACTTCTTTGTTTTCTATATGATCATCGTTTTAAGTTGAGGGCACTAAAGTTTTTAGAGATCGCCTTAAACAAGAGTCTTATGATTTTTCTATCTGAAAGTGTAAATAGTTACCGTAGCTTCTTTATTGTTTTAAACCTCAGAAAGCCAAGCAGTTGGCTTTCAGGCTAAGCGGAGTGCATTTCTTTGATTTTACGTTTCAATACTTTACCTGTTGCCGTTTTTGGAAGTTCATCTACGATCACAACATTTTTAGGTACTTTAAAATTGGCAAGGACTGCTTTAAGATCTTTTTTTATCTGATTAGGTGTTGCGAACTCTCTGTCTACCTCATCTTCGAGCTCAACATAGGCTACTGGTACCTCACCACTGTTAGGATCTTTCATTCCTATCACAGCGCCTTGTTTGATGTACTCAAGCTTCATCAACTCCTCTTCGATCTGACGCGGGTAGATGTTGATGCCCTTGGAGATAATAAGGTCTTTCATACGGTCGACAATATAGATATACCCGTCGCTGTCCATCTTGCCAAGATCTCCGGTACGCAGCCACCCATTGATAATCGTCTCTTCTGTTGCTTCTGGGCGGTTAAGATAACCACTCATGACATTGTCACCTTTGACAATGATCTCACCGATCTGACCTAGAGGTACTTCAAGCATCTCATCATCAACAACTTTGACCTCATAACCCTTCATTGCCGTACCGATTGACATCGGCTTCTGTTTGTCCAGCGGGTTGACAGAAACGACCGGCGAACATTCACTTAGTCCATAACCCTCTAACATCGTCGCCCGACTAAAGGTCTTGTTGAACTTGTTCAAGGTATCTTCACTCAAAGCAGATGCCCCGGAAATAAAGACGCGGATATTGTTGAACCACATAAAGTACCATGGCAGTTTTGCACGAATAAGCGCATTATAGACATCCGGAACACCCATAAAGATCGTTACCCGTTTCAGAAGGGTCTGTTTGATGATATTGCTAAATGGCAGCAGTTTTGGAATGATGACAAAAGAGCTGCGCGAGAAAAATGGCATCATCAACATCACTGTAAATGTAAAGGCGTGGAACATTGGCAGATAGACAATAAAACGGTCTTTTCCTGTAACATCAAAACGTTCTACCGCCCCGATCATGTTGGAAAAGAGGTTGCGATAACTCATCATCGCACCTTTAGGGTTACCTGTTGTTCCAGAAGTATAGAAGATGATCGCCATATCATCAAGCTTAGAGAGTCCTCTGCTCTCTTCACCATGACGATGTGTCTCCAAGACTTCATCAAAAACAATGTTGCTACCGTCGAG
>JAUVKK010000260.1 GCA_030596305.1 Helicobacteraceae bacterium
AAATAGGCTTTTTTCATATTGTTATCTGCTGACATAGCCAATGTACTGGTTAACACAAAGGCTATCATTCCTATCAAAATCTTTCTCATTTATTATCCTTTATCTCTTTCTGCCTCTATTGTAGAACGAACGTATAAACAATTCATAAACTAAACAACAAACATTTAGCTAAAATTCATTTATGAAAAGTATGAAAAAAACCATTCTTATTACAGGTTGTTCTAGCGGTATCGGCTATGAAGCAGCGCTCTATCTACATAATAACGGATATGAAGTCTTTGCCTCTGCACGTAAAGAAGAAGATGTAACCCGCCTAAAAGAAGAAGGTCTAAATACCTTGCAGCTTGACGTAACCAACACTGACTCCATAGACAGAGCCTTGGATAGTGTACTGGCACAAACAGGCGGAACACTCTACGCTATCTTCAACAATGCAGGTTATGGTCAACCCGGTGCCTTGGAAGATGTGCCAAGTGATGCTCTGCGTGAACAGTTTGAGACAAATGTGATCGGTCTTCATGAACTAACCAAACGCATTATTCCTATTATGCGTAAACAAGGGTATGGCCGCATCATTCAACACTCTTCGGTACTGGGTCTTATCTCCCTGCGTTTTCGCGGAGCGTATAATGCCAGTAAATATGCCATCGAAGGGCTTTGCGACACACTTCGTTTAGAGCTGCAAGGCAGTGATATCCATGTAGTCACCATGAACACCGGTCCTATTCACTCCAAGTTCCGTGACAATGCAACGGTAAAGTTTTTAGAGTATGTCGACATCGAAAAAAGTCACTTTAAAAAAGAGTACGAAGAAGAGGTCTTAGAGCGTAAAGAGAAGAAGAGTGAAAGTGACCCTTTTACAAAAGAGCCTATAGAGGTAATTAACAAAGTCATTCTTGCACTTGAAAAGAAGCAGCCAAAGCCTCGCTACTATATTACAACTGCAACCCATCTGCTTGGTAACTTAAAACGTGTTCTGCCAACAGCTTGGTTAGACAAAATACTCATCAAGGTTTAACCATGCATCAGATCAGTGACAAGGTATTTGCCGAAGACTTTCTTTTTGAACTCGATATCGAAACACCCCTATTACCCTCACCCTATGAAGAGTTCCCCTTCTTGATCATAGAAAACTTTTTAGACGAAGCTGTCTGCAAAGAGATCATCGATAGTGCTAAAGCTGACAATGACGCTACCGATGCTGAACTAAGAAGCAGTGATGAGATACTAAACCAGAAGATCCGAAATACCAAGATCCATAAACTGACGTCCCTGCACCAAAATCTATATGATGAAGCCTTTAATGCACTGCGTCCGCAAATAGAGAGCTTTTATTCTCTATCACTAACATCGTCTACTGAACCCCAACTGCTTGAGTACACAAAAGGCTCTTTCTATAAAGCACACGCTGATGACTCTAGTATATTGGTAGATAAAAACGAAAATATCGTAGGCTTTAAACAGGTCGCACCGCAGCGCAAGGTCACAACACTTCTATTTGTCAGTGAACAAGGTGATAATAAACTCTCTCCCTATCAATTCAGCGGTGGCGAGCTTACTTTTAACTACTTCAAAGACAGTGCAGGCCAAGAGCTATTACTAACACCGAAGATGGGAACACTGATCGTATTTGGAAGTAACCCCATTTACACACATGAAGTCAAAGTTGTGGAAGATGGTTATCGGCTCACTGTAGCGCAGTGGCACGACGCACTGCTTTAATCTTCTTTACCTTTTTTAACAAAATCATCTTTAAGCAGTTTTCTTATCACCGTGTTGTCTTTTGGCGTGATCTTCTCTTCTGCTTTGATAGCACGAAGAATATGATGCACCTCGTTGACAGTGATACCGTAAGGATCTTTCTTCTCGATCTTAACTCCACCCTTCTCCAAGATGTGAACCATGTCAATATTACGGCGGCCATGCTGTAAAAAATAGATAAGTCCTAACTCACCCGTATGCTCTTTTTCAATAGCGACAACAACCTTTTTAGGGATCTCACGTGTCACTTCAGGTGCTATCTCTTTAAAGTCCTTAGCGTCCATATAGCCGATGTAAAACTTGGTAATAAGATCGATCTTGCGCACTACATCCGGTTTGTTCAAAAAGCGAATGTCCAAAGCCATGTTTTTATAACTGCGAGA
>JAUVKK010000016.1 GCA_030596305.1 Helicobacteraceae bacterium
CTTGGATATACTCTTCATCAATAGTCAGTCCTGCCGGTACACCATCGATCAGACAGCCGATTGCCTTGCCGTGTGATTCACCAAATGTTGAGAAACTGAAGCGGATTCCGAAACGGTTCATAAGTCACCCTTGTTCAATAGTTGTAGTGCAATATTCGCAGCCTCTTGCTGCGCCACTTTTTTGCTTTTTCCGGAGGCCCTGGCATACTCTCTGTCGTCTACGATAACAGCGATCTCAAACTCTTTTTTATGATCAGGACCGTGAGAGCCGACCAGCTTATACTCCGGTGTTGTTCCAAAGAGCGCCTGGGTCATCTCTTGTAGTGTTGTTTTATAATCTTTAAAGAGTGTGTCAAGAGAGATATCGGGATGGACCTCTTCGAGAAGTCTGATACTGATCTCTCTAACTCTGTCAAGCCCTGCTTCAAGATAGAGTGCTCCGATGATGGCCTCAAAGGCATTAGAGAGAAGAGAGGGTTTAGAGCGCCCTCCATTGTTCTCTTCAGCATTGGACAAAAAGAGCTGTGCACCTAAACGGATATGTTCGGCAAGACGTGTAAAACCCTCTTCGTTGACAAGTGAGGCCCGCATCTTTGAGAGTTTACCTTCGTCATGGTTGGGGAACTTCTCAAAAAGGTACTGTCCAACAATAAGGTCCAGTACCGCATCTCCCAAAAACTCTAAACGTTCATTATTGTAGGGCTGTTTGTAACTTTTATGTGTCAGCGCTTCAATAATGAGCTTTTTATTTTCAAAACTGTAGTTAAGTCGATCTTCTAACTTTTTTATCTCTTCCATCTGTAACCTTTCAAAAATTTATAGTGCAGCCTAAGGAACCTTCAGAGGTTCGCTTTAAACTTTTCGGCCTCTGTACGAGCCATATCATCACATCGTTCATTCTCTTTATGCCCTGCATGGCCTTTGATCCAGATGGCAACAACACTGTGCTCTGCAGAGACCCTGATATACTCACGCCAAAGATCAGGGTTTTTGACCTTTTTAAAGTCGCGTTTAACCCAGTTGGCCAACCACTCATTGATGCCTTTGACGACATAGGAGGAGTCCGAGATCACTTCGACTTCACAGGGCTCTTTAAGCGCCCTCAACCCCTCAATCACACCAAGAAGTTCCATACGGTTGTTCGTGGTATGGGGCTCACCACCACTTAAAAGTCGCTCTTTAGCGTTATAACGCAAGATCGTCCCGTAACCGCCGGGGCCTGGATTGCCCAAGGCACTGCCATCACTGAAGAGAGCTATTTGCTTCAAAGTGATCCTTCGTTAAAAGTACCTCAGTGACAACTGAGTCAATACTATGACAGTTGGGACATCTGTGAAAGCTGAATGGGTAGATCTGTTTACACTCGCCACAGAGGTAGTCAAACTGCAAGGTCGCACCGCTCTGGTCAGCCATATTGAGCTTGATGAGTACATCAAACTCAAAGATATTGCTCTCTTGTGCCAAGAGTTCAGTTCCCTTGGCGCTATAGAGCTCACGAAGATAGCTGTTAGATGAGATTATATCTAAATTAGCCTCAGGCTCACGTGCATTCCAGAGTATATCGGCGATACGTTCAGCCTCGCCCAGATCCAGGTTTTTCCACGCGAGAGCAGGTGTGAAGCGAAAGAGATACTCAAAGATCAGGTAGCTTAAAAGATGGTGCTCCTGATAGAGCTCCAACAAGAGCTGCGCTTTTTCGTCAACGCCATATTCTGCACTTCGAATAACAGAGACACACTGGAGGTAGACACGGTCTTTTGTATTGTCCAGACCCAGCTCGTCAAGCGGTTCGAGCACTTCCAGCGCTTTGTCAAACTGGTGCATCTTCTCATAGATAATAAGAAGGTAACGAAGCGCTTTTGGTGTTCGTGGGAACTGTTTGAGGATCTGCAGGAAGATCTCCTGCGAGCGCTCTAAAAACCCTGCTTTGAAATATGTTTTTCCTAAGAGATAGAGCGTCTCTTTTTTCTCGTTAGCATCTTTTTGTACCTCAAGCATAATGAGATAGATCTCAATACACTTCTCATAATTGCCATTTTGATAGTAGGTCTGAGCCATGATAAGGGCAGACTTGTCAGAGATGACATCAGAGGTCACAAGGGTCTTTAACTCCTGTTCCGTCGGCATTGAATTAAAGACATCCATGAACTTGTTAAGGTAGTGAGAATCCTCTTTGCGTTTAAAACGTGCCCACCAATAAGAGATAAGTGCGATCACAAAAATAAGAGAGAAGAAGATAATGATACCAAACAAGGGGTCGCGAAATTCAATAAATAAGCTGTTCAAACCCTCTCCCTGACTCTATTTGAGGGTAACTGTAAAACTCTTTATCGGATACAAAGAGTTTTAGAGATGCCCTTACCTAATATTATACCCCACTGTTACTTTTGAGAAGGCAATCTAAAAATATCACAGAGTTATCACAAACTATTGATAAAGTATAAAAATGACGTAAATAATATAAATAACATTGACTTTTAACGTCAATACACCCTATAATGATGATGAAAATAAAAAAACGGGAGGTTTATTCGTCAATGGCTATTAGTTATATCCGCCCAGATAAATATTTCGATGGCGCTTTTGAACAGCTTAAAAGCATTAATGCTTATGCAACAGCAAGCGGTATCGTTATTTCTGATGAATTTGTAGACCACACCTCACAAAACAATACTCTGGACGCACGTGAAGCAGTTGTAAAGTTTTTTAAGAGCAATCAAAACAGAGACCTGCTTATCTCAGACGTATGGGTATTAAGCAGTAACATTACTGATCTTTTACAGATGTTTGCCTGTCTTTTGAAAAACAATATGCGTCTTCATGTTATCAATGCAGGTGTTGTGATCGACCAACAGAGTGATGTAATGCTTGTTTTAGGCCTTATTGACCAGTTGCGTCAGGTGTTAGAGAGTAGAGAGAAGAAGATGATCGGACGTCCTAAAGGGAGCCGATCTTCGTCTAAGTTCGATCCATATCTGGATCAGATCATCGGTTACATTCGTGATAAGGTCAGTGTCAGTGCAATGGCACGTGAGATGAGTGTAAGTCGTAGTTCATTAAAAGATTACATAGAGTCGCGTGAACTTAAAGAGGTGGCAAATGGACTTGTCACTCTGGATGTTCCTGTCGATGCCGAAGAGAAAGTGATAGGCACGATCGTCTGTCCCCATTCAGAAAATATTATAGAGGAGTCAAAAGCATGAGTGAAGCTGTAGCTGTCGAGAAAAAATCGACAAAAGATTATTTAAAAGGGTGGATTCCTTTGCGTATTATGCGTTATTGGTTCTACATAGGTTTGACTATTTTTGCATTAGTTGCACCGTGGATCTCTATTGAAGGTAATCATCTTTTCTTGCTTTCGTTTGACAAGTTAAAACTTCACCTTGCCTTTGTTCAGTTTGACATGCAGGAGATGTACTTGATGCCGTTTATCTTGATGATCCTGTTTATCGGTATTTTTGGACTGACCGTTGTCGGTGGCCGTGTCTTTTGTGGATGGATGTGCCCGCAGACAATCTTCCGTGTCATCTATCGTGATCTTATCGAGACAAAGATATTAGGTCTTCGCAAACGTATTAAAAACAAGCAGAACGATCCTGATATGTCCAAGATAGAAAACCAGGTCAAAAAAGTGATCGCTGTTTTACTGTGGACGTTGATCGCGGCGGTTGCTGCAGCAGACTTCCTATGGTACTTTGTTCCACCGGAAGATTTCTTTGCCTATATGGTGCATCCTATGGATCATATGGTACTTGTAGGATCACTCCTTGGTATTGTTGCCTTCTTGGTTGCTGATATCGTAATGATCAAAGAGAACTTCTGTATCTATGTCTGTCCATACTCTCGTGTTCAGTCGGTCCTATATGACGACGATACTGTTATGGCGATCTACGATCCGCATCGTGGTGGTAAGATCTATGATGACCATACAAAACTTTTCTCAAAAGAGAAAGATATCCGTGCAGCCGAGCCTGCTTCTGAGTGTACGGCCTGTGAGTCTTGTGTGACGGTTTGTCCGACGCACATCGATATCCGTCAGGGTCTGCAGTTAGAGTGTATCACCTGTCTTGAGTGTGTGGATGCCTGTACAACGGTTATGGGTAAACTGGGTAAAGAGTCTCTTGTTCGCTGGTCAAGTGACAAAGAGGTCATTCACCAAGCCGGTAAGACTAGTTACTTCCGTCCAAAAGTACTCGGCTATGCTGCGATTCTTCTTGTGATCATGGTGATCCTGGGCTTTATGAGTACAACAAAAGAGAACATGCTGCTTAACATTAATAAAGAGAGCCGCCTCTATAACATTAAAAACACAGCAGAGGGCAAGCGTGTAGATAATGCCTATGTCTTCTTGCTTCAAAACACGGAGAACAAAGATCATAAGTTCTATTTTGATGTTATTGCTCCGGCTCCATATGAGGGCAAAATTAAGATCTTGAAGCCTACTGGGCCATTTAAGGCACGTCCGGGTGCCAAGAAGAAAAAAGTAGTTATTCTTTCAACAGATGGTCTGTTGGTTGAAGATGCATCGAAAGATACAATTATTCCAATTACTATTAGAGCGTATGCTATGGATGAAAAAGAGCGTATTGTTGTTGATCGTCACTCAACATTCATAATACCGCGAAAAGACATCTACGACGCCCATTAAAAGTCGTAGCTTCGGCGCAATTTGCACCGGAGTTCACCTCTCCACGCACAGCAGTGCGCTACCGGGTTCACATCTGGTACAACTTACACCAAATCTACAACTTTTTAAACTTATGAACTTTTTGGATGAGCTTCGCCATCCTTCTCTATTCTCAAACTACTATATAATGAAATCTATTTTAGTTGCATTGTTTTAGAGGAGACCAGATGAGAAGTAGAAGATTTTATGGCACGTTAAAAAGTTTTGAACGCTTTGATCAGTTTTCAGATAGAGAACACTATGTGAAGGTTTCTCTGGATGGCTCTTATGGAGGATATGCGATAGCGGCTAAACAGATGAAAGAGAGACTGAATGCAATGGTATAAAGTCAGCCATTAAATTTTTGCAAGAGGGCGTCGATCTCACTCTCTGCAATAGCTTGAGAGATGACAAAGCCCTGGGCATAATCGATATCCAGCTCGCGTACTTTTTGCAGTGTAGCCTCATCTTTGACAAACTCTGCAATGGTCTGTGCGCCCATCACCTTGGCAAACTCACTGATACTTTTGGTAATGGCAAGTGAGTTGGGATTAGTGGTGATGTCTTTGACAAACTGCCCGTCGATCTTGATGAAGTCGACCTGCATCGATGAGAGGTTGGCAAAGTTGGAGTGACCGGTTCCAAAGTCGTCGATGGCGATGGCAAAACCGGCGCGTTTCAACTCTGTAAAAAAGGTGATACTTTTTTCTGGGTCATCTATCGCTTCCGTCTCTAATAGCTCAAAAACGATCTGCTGCGGTTTGATCTTAAAACGCAGGCATTGGTTGATGATAAAGTCGAGTATCCTGACATCTTGAATATCTTTAAACGAGAGGTTGATAGAGAAGGTGAGCTGCGGGTAGCGGGCGGCAACGGTATAGACTTTCTCTATCATCATCAAGGTGATCTCATGAATACGTCCCATCTTTTCAGCGCTCTCTAAAAAGTGATGCGGCGCAACGATCTTTCCACTCTCTTCAATACGAACGAGGGCTTCAAACTTCTCTATACGGTCTGTTTTAAGATTGTAGATAGGTTGAAAGTAGGGCATGATACGGTCTTCGTTGATGGCCTCTTTGAGGCGGCCCGCCCACATAAGATTGTCATGGATATGTTCGCTTCGGTCAAACTCTTCTTTGAAGTAGATTGGAGTTGAGATCTTGTTGTGGAGGGCGTTTTGCAGTGCCAAAGCTGCTTTTTCAAGTTCGCTGCCGTCGTTTTTGATTAGACTTATACCGGCATAGATAAAGGGGTGCAGGTCAACAGCGTTGTAGGTGACATGCAGGGCGTTGAGCCGTTGAAGCAGATCAGTGAAGGTATCTTCCTGCTGTTGCGGCAAAAAGAGGGCCAGCTCATTATCGGCAATTCTGTAGAGGGCAAATGTACTCTCTTTTTTGAGCTCAACAATGATGCCCTGCAGAAGTGCAGCTACACTCTCCTGCCCATAATAACTGAGGATGGTCCGGTAGTTATGTATATGCAGTAGAACCAGGCAGGAGGCCTCGGTTTCCAAAAGGTCACTCATAAGTTTATGGCGGTTAAAAAGTCCGCTCTCTTTGTCTTTGATCAACATGTCGAGCAGCTCCTGGTGTGTGCTGTTGAGGTTGGTGTTAAGTGTCTCCAGCTCTTTGATCTTAGACTTTTCAAGATGGAACTTCTCTTTTCGACCGAGCTGTGAAGAGAAGTTTACAATAGCCTGCAGTGGCTTGGTAATGCTGTGAGAGAGCCTCTTGAGAGAGGTAAAGTTAAACCAGAAGAAAAAGAGATAAAAGAGTGCAATGGCAATAATAAAGATCACCCCGACATAGACAGTGCGTTTACTGACGATCTCGATCGGTGCAAAGATGGTCGCTTTTTCAACATAGATGACAATTTTAAGGTCGGTTCCACTGATAGTCATCGTGTGGGCAATAAATCGGGGATCATCAATACTCTTCATATCGATCATCATACTGCCGGATCGGTGCGGCATCTTCTCGGTATGCATCTGATAAAAAGAGTGTGCTCCGAAATCATTTTTAATGGCGTCCGGACTGGATGAGGCTATAAGAGTGTTCTCTTTGTCCATCAGCATGGCATGTGCTTCAAAAGGGAGGTCGAGTGCATTGATAACGCTGGCGATCTCTTTGACGTTCAGGGTAAACCCTACAGCACCCATAAAGTGTTTTCCCAGATAGATAGGTCTTACATAGGTCCCTAACTCGCCGTTTTCCAGAGCCCAGTCCTGTTTGTAAAGTGGTATAAAGAGAGCGTCTTTGTCGGGATTGTGTTTGGGATCGGCGTTATAATAAAAAGGGAACTTGGTGACATCCAGGTTCGGGGTCAGTTCTTTGTCTGGATTGATCGGCGGGTAGGCAAAAGCGTATTTTTTGCCGATATTGATCCAGATGTTCGTGATCAGCGAGCGGGGCGTCTCCACAATCGCTTTAGAGATCGGCGTGAGTGGTACCAGTGAGTTTAAAATAGTGTAATCGTACTCCCCGAGTTCTTTGATATTAGTTGTATAGACGGTGGTGTTTTTGGGCTGTATATATTTACGAAAGCCCTCTTTGGAGACATGGGGCGGGGCATACTGAAAAAAATCATCATAACATTGGTAGTTTTGCGGTTTCTGCTCACGCTGTTTTCGCATACTGAGAAAGATCTCGCTGGTGTTGGTGAGCTGTGCAAGCGCATTCTCTGCCTGGGTAAAGTGCTGGTTGATACGTGCGGTTGTCTGATGCGAGATCTCGATAAAGGCTTCATGCGCGATCCCCTCCAGGGCCTCTTTGTTTTGCTCAGACTGATAGTTGTTAAGTAGAAAAAGTGTGACGATCAGCGAAAATTCAATAATTAAAATAGGCAATAGTGCTTGAATAAAAAAGTGCCGAAAAATTAAAGTGTTGATCGATCTCATCTGCTGCCGTTTATATGTGTATAGTATTTAGTAATTAAGTATAGCGCAAAAGCAAAAACGTGCGTATCTGGATAGAAAACATGATCTTATTAACGACGTCAGATAGTGTAGTCGCTCTCTTCCATCGTGCGCGCATCTACAACACGGTTGCGTCCGCTCTCTTTGGCCTGGTAGAGTGCCTTGTCTGCTGAGAGCAGAAGTGTGCGCTTGTCTTGTGTACCGTCAAAGCTCTCTACGCCGAAACTGCAGGTGATCTTAGGACAATTTTCAAAACTGAGTGAGGCAACATGCTTTTGCAGTTTTTGTGCGATCGTCAGACTCTCTTCGTGTGAGGCCTGGGGCAGGATGATGACAAATTCTTCACCGCCGAAACGGGCCAGGGTGTCGCCACTGCTCAGCTTCTCTTTGAGTGCAGTGACAAGATTGATCAAGACATCATCACCGACAAGGTGGCCATAGGTGTCGTTGACCATTTTGAAGTGGTCTATGTCGAGGATGATAAAGCCGAAGGGATCTTTTTTCACAAGCATCAGGTTCTCTAACTTCTCTTCCATATAAGAGCGGTTGTAAGCTGATGTCAGGCAGTCTGTCTGAACACGGTGTTTCAGATGTTTCTCATTCTCTTGCAACTCTGTTGTGTAGGCAAGAGCCTTTGTAATATCCTGAACGACAATGTAATACTGTTTGATCTCAGAAAGATAGCCCATAGTGAGGTCAATGTCCAGTTTTTTACCGCTGCGTGTCAGTGAGCGTATATGCATTTTATCGATCTTCTCACCGCGTTTTACAGTGTCGAGCAGTGCCTGAACCGATTCAGCCTCATCTACAAGAAGACCAAGACCGAGATGTTTTAGATAATCTTCATTGTATTCAAACATCTCGGTAAGTGCACGGTTCAGGTAGATCATCTGGCCATGTTCATCTAAAAGAGCGATTCCGTTGATCGCGATGTCAAAAGTGACTTTAAACTGCTCGCTTAGATGTTCGAGTGCATGATTTGTTTTGTCCAGACGCTCTTTGACAGTCGCCAGCTCTTTACAGCGTGTCTCATTTTCAGTTGCATCGACTAGTGTTAAGACAGCTCCGTGAAGCGGACTTGCCAGATTACTCAGCGTGTAGTTGACCTCTAACACCTGGCCGTTAGCACGGATAAGATGAGAGGTGAATGCGATCCTGTCGTCACTCTTAAGTGTTTGATGGATCTGATGCCTGATCTGTATAGACTGTTCATCCGGGAGCAGTTTCTCATACCACTTCTTATGCAGCAGTTCCGTTTTTGTGTAATCTAAAAGTCTCTGGGCAGTCTGATTGGCATCAAGGATCTCCCCTCTATGACTGACATAGAGTGTTGCTATATTGGTCAGTTCGAAGAGGGCGTAGTTTTTGAGCATCTCTTTTTGGAGGTTTTTAAGATAGAGGGTCAATGCAAAGATAAGGGTAAGAAGAAGAACAACAAGAGTAGCACTCATAAAAATGGTGCCAAAGTCACTCGCTTGGAGAAGAGAGTGGGTAAAGAGGGCTAAGATGAAAAGTTGTTTTTTCATAGCACCGCTTTGGTTTAGACGATGACCGCTTCGCGTTGACCTTCAACGATCTCACCGATTTCGTAGGCTTCTGAGTTTTCAAGAACGTATGCTGCATCTTCAGGACGGACAACAAGGACCATTCCCACACCCATATTAAACGCTCTGAACATCTCTTCACGGGCAACATGCTCACCGATAAGATCGAAGATAGGAAGAACACGGATGCTCTCATCTTTGATCTCAGCACGTAGACCTTCAGGAAGTACACGTGGAAGGTTCTCAACCAGTCCGCCACCCGTGATGTGTGCCATCGCCTGGATCTGAGGTTTTAGTTTTTTATATGTTTTCACATAGATGTTTGTCGGTGTCAAAAGCGTTTCGATAAGCGGTTTACCGTTAAAGTCTTTATTGAAATCGAGGTTCATCTTCTCAAAAAGTACCTTACGTGCCAGTGAGAAGCCGTTTGAGTGAAGACCAGAACTTGGAAGTGCTAAAAGTTTGTCACCCGCGCGAACGTTGCTAACTGTGTCAAGCTCAGACTTCTCAGCCACACCGACTGCAAAACCGGCTAAGTCATAATCGTCTTCAGAGTACATACCTGGCATCTCAGCCGTCTCTCCACCGATAAGGGCACACTCAGATTGACGACAACCTTCAGCGATTCCTGAGACAACTGCTGTTGCTACTTCGACTTCCAGTTTACCCGTTGCGTAGTAGTCAAGGAAAAATGATGGTGTTCCGTTGTTACAGATAAGGTCGTTAACACACATCGCAACCAGGTCGATACCAACCGTGTTGTGGATACCTGAGTCAATAGCAAGTTTGAGCTTTGTACCGACACCATC